>JACQUF010000322.1 GCA_016210435.1 Chloroflexota bacterium | reverse complement strand
CTTCAGAACCGATGTCATCGACTGCGCAGCCACGGATTTACCACGGGATCGAGACCACGCCCCACGAGATAGAACGAGCCGCAAAGCAACGTGATCGACACGCCGGCGGGAATCAGTAACCACCAGTAATCAAGGCCGAACCCCAGGTAGCCCGACGACTGGGCGGTGAAGATCATGATCCCCCAGCTCATCCGGATGTTCAGGATGCCGAAAAAGGAGAGCACCGCCTCGGAGAAGATGGCGGTGGTAACCGTGAACATCATGTAGAGGAATGCCAGCGGGACCAGGTTGGGGACCAGGTGCGTCGTTATTACGTGGAAATGGCTGCCGCCCGCGCCGCGCGCCGCCTCGATGTAGGGTTTCACCTTCACGGTGAGGGCTTGAGACTTCACGATCACGGATGTCCCGCCGAGGCCTGATATCAGGCCCACTGCGATCGCGAGCGACAGGAAGTTCAGGTCAAAGAGAGCGCCGAGGACGATCAATAGCGAGAGGCCCGGCATCATGATGACCAGGTCGGCAAGGCGCATCAGCAACGCGTCGATCCAGCCGCCGAAATAAGCGCTCACCGAGCCGACTGCGGTTGCGATGATTACGGTGACCACGGCAGCCATGATCCCGAGCAGGAATTCTGACTGCGTGCTGAACATGAGCGTGCTGAGCACATCTCTGCCCAGCGGGTCCGTGCCCAGGAGGTGCTTCGGTGACGGCGGCGACGGGTGTCCCACGATGAGCCCGTCGAAGCCGATCACCGGTCCGTAGGTACGCTCGTCCCAGACGGTGCTCATCAGGATTGGATGGGCGATCGCCATCAGGCCGTAGAACCCGATGATGAAAATCCCGACCAGCCCGATCCGGGACTGGGCGAAGAGCTTCCAACTTTCGCGTAGACGGCGGGACGTTACCTGTAATCGCAGACGCCACAAGCGCTCCGGGACCGCTACCGCTGCCGCATCGAGGGTCATGCGTATCGGATCCTGGGATCGAGGAAGACGTAAAGCACGTCTGCGATCACGTGCGCGACCAGCGAGAAGATCCCCGTGAATACGAAGGCGCCGACCGCCAGCGGCAAGTCAGCCTCGATGGCGGAAGAAAGGAGGGTCAGCCCGAGACCTGGCCAGGAAAAGATCGACTCCGTGATCACACCGCCGTCGACCGCCGTTGCCAGGCTGAAGATCAGCGACGTTACGACCGGAAGTATCGCGTTCCTGGCAACGTGCCGGTCTCGCACCACCTTGTCCGGGAGGCCCTTGGCGCGAGCTGCCAGCACGAAGTCCTCTCGAAGGACCTCCAGCATGCTGTTTCGTGTGAGCAGCATTGTTCCCGCAAAGCTGATCGCCGTGAGCACCATGACCGGCAGGACCATGTGCTTGAGGATGTCGAAGCCATAGCCGCCCAGACCGGATGCCGCCCACCAGATCCACGCGCCTGCCGCTACGGCGACGCTCAGCCCGAGAAACCAGAACTCCCGGCCACGCATGCCGCGCCTGCCCAGGAAATACAGCGCAGTCAATAGCACTCCGACGCCGATGAAAAGGGTGAGCAGCAGGCGAACGAAGACGTAATTGGTGTCAAAAGGAGCGTTCTGCCACAGCTGTGGATTGACGAACTGGCCCAGGGGCAGCCAGTCGAGTTGCAGACCAAACAGCCAGAGCGCCATCAGCGCGAGCCACGGTGTGAACACCGTGAACAGGAAGACGCCGCTGATCGTCGATGCATATTCAACAAAGCGGCCCCGGCGCCAGGCGATGATCTTGCCCAGGGCAAATCCCAGGTAGAACGAGATGACCGCGGCGGTCGCAAAGAGCATCACCGTTCGAGGTAGGCGCTGAAGCAAGACGTCGATGACCGGCTCCCGGTGCTTGAAGGACGTCCCGAGGTCGCCCTCCAGGAAGTTCCGTACGTACAGTGCGTACTGGGTGTAGAGCGGCTGTTCCAGTCCGAAGCTCTTTCGGAGCTCGGCCTTCTGCTCTGGTGTCAGACGGGGGTCGAGGGTGTAGACGTTGGCGTAATCGCCGGGCTGTGCCTGGACGAGGAAGAAAACAAGCGAGATGAAGACGAAGAGAACCACCACGCTCTGGAGCAGGCGGTTGAAGAGGTAACGAGTCATGTTCTTTGAAGGATGATATCTGCAGCCCTCATGTATACAAAGAGGGGCGCCCTTTTGTCATCGGGGCGCCCCTCTATTTCTACCTCAGGCCCGGGCTATTCGAACTTAGTGGTTGCCAGTGGCCCGTTTATGCCCTGGAAGTAGTTCTGCACGCCGTCCAGGACGTCGGTGTAGGCGAACTTCACCTTGTCCGGCCTGTAGACCTCCAGGATCGGTACCGCGAAGAGCGTCACGTACGGAAGCTCATCAGCAATCGTTTCCTGGAGCTTCAGGGCCTTCTCCTTAGCCTTGTTGAGGTCGGTTTCTGCCAGGAATTCGTCGGCCGCCTTATCAAACGCGGGGTTGTTGTAACCGCCCGCGTTCTGGCCCTCCTTTATGGCCTGCTTGCTGTGGAAGAAGTCCGCGACGTAGTCCGGGTAGATCGTGAGACCCCATCCCAGGATCCACATGTCGAAGTTCTGCTGCGTGAACACCAGGTCCACGATCGGGTTGAAGCCGGTCAGGTTGGCCTTGATCGGGATCCCGGCTTCTTTGAGCCACTGTTCGATCCAGATGGCCGACGTGGCCCGCAGCGGGTCATACCCTGCGCTTGGTGACAGGAGTTCCATTTCCTTGACCGCGACCCCGGCCTTCTTGAGGCCTGATCCGGCTTCGACTCTGCGGTCGGCGGCGTTCCACTTGGGTTCCTTGTCCCAGGTGTAGCCGTTCGCCTTCAGGAGCGCAACGACCTCGGTGATCCGCTGCTCACGGGTCATGTTCTTTCCGTCGGCCGTTGTCCCAAACTTCTTGACGCCCGGGTTGTGCCAGAAGCCGTTCCCGACCGGGACGACCGTGTCGATCGGCTCAGCCGTGTTCTGGAGTATGTCCCTGGTCAGGAACACCTTGTCGATCAGGATGGCCACAGCCTGGCGGAAGGCCTTGTCGTCCATCGGCGCCCGGCGTGTGTTGAAGCCCAGGTACCGGAACCCGTTCGACGGATTCTGGAACGTCGCAATCCCTGGCTTGCCGGTGACCTGCGACCTCAATCCGGCGGAGAGCCCTAGCGGGCTGAGGAAGTACTCGATGTCGGCGCCTCGGACGGCGAGTACTGCGGCGTCCTGGCTGCCGTAGACGTTGTACGTCACTGAATCGGCGAAGGGTCCGCGCTCAACCTGAAGCTTGACGTCACCCGTGGTATCACCGGTCTTGAAGGTCCCGGCCTTGGTCGTCTCCTCGTAGCCGCCCTTGGCGTACTCCTTAACCTTGGAGCCGGACCAGAAGTAGTTCTTGTTCTTCTCCAGCTGCACGAATGCGCCCTTCTCCCACTTCTTGAAGACCATCTCGCCCGCGGTTGGCTCGCCCGCGTTGTCTGCGGTGTAGAGCGCCTTGCGCTTGTCTTCGATCGTGCCTGCGGTAGCGCGAGCTGCGGCGACCTTCGGTTCCCAGTACTTCTTCTGGGCGAATAGTTGCTGGGCGAGCCCAAACTGCCATTGCGCGAGGCCGGGCTTCTTCTTGAACGTGATCTTCACGGTGTAGTCGTCTGTCGCCTCAGCTTTGGAAACGATCTCCGGATCCACGTTGCTCGTCCAGTTACCGGTCAGCTGGAACTCGAGCGCTGTCTGGATCGTAAATACGAAGTCGTGAGCCGTGACCTCCGTGCCGTCGCTCCACTTGATCCCTTTCTGAAACTTCACGGTCGTGGTCCAGAAGTCGCCCTCCTGCTTCAGATCGGAAGGGAAGTCGGCTGCCACCAGCGGCACGTAGTCAAAGCGCTGATCGGAAAGCACCATTGGCGCCGGATACATGTTGAGAAAGGCGTAGAAGTTGTATGCAGTCGAAGCTGGACCAAGGATATTCCAGAAGTTCGTTGATGTGACGTCGGCCGGCATGCCGATCTTCCAGTTGACTGCGGCCTTCGGCTTAGGAGTCGGCGTCGGGGTCGCAGGAAGGGGAGTTGCGGTCTGTACGACCACCACGGTCTTCTCGACCGTCTTCTCCTTCTCGACGATCTTCTCAACCGGCTTCTCGACGACGACCGTCTTTTCCTTCTCGACGACGACCGTCTTCTCGATCGTCTTCTCGACCGGTTTCTCGACGACTACGGTCTCCTTGACGACTTTCTCGACCTCGACTTCTCTGGTGCAGGCCATGGCGACCAGGGCGACAACTGCCAGGGTTCCTAGCGCCAGAAAGGCGAAACTCGAACGCTTACGTCCCATCGCCAGCCCTCCATGTGGAAAAGCGTCCTCGCGCACCCGGCGCGTGCAACATAGCACGATCAAACGTGCGCATCTTCCCTGCGTCGCAAGGACAGGTACCAAGAGTACGCAGATCGTAGAAAGCGAGATTTCCCTTCCGACGATCTTCGTCTGCCTGGCAATCCAACCCGCCGCTGGGGCGAGCAAATGTTACAACAGCGGGTTTCGGCGCGGATCTGGGGGCTAGCCCCGGGCTACCCGGATTTTTCCGGACAGTTACCAGGTTCGCGGGCCTGACGCGGCCAATTTCGGGGGAATTCGGAACTGCATGACCCCGCCCTCCAAGGGTCGGGGGTCTTGAGGTTCCCCCTCCGAGTCTCGCGCGGTCTCGTTGGACGCACCGGCTGCAGTCTGGTGCTGCTCCTCCGCGTGATAGGAGCTGCGGACCAGCGGGCCCGCCGCAACGTGCTTGAATCCCATCTCCCGGCCCGTCCGGGCTATCGCCTCAAAGTCGCGCGGGTGGTAGAAGCGGATCAAGGGGTGGTGTTTCGGGGACGGCCGCAGGTATTGGCCAACGGTGAGCAGGTCAGTGTCCACTGATCTCAGGTCCCGCAGCGTCTCGACGATCTCGTCCCACGTTTCGCCGAGGCCGACCATCATGCCTGACTTCGTGGTGCCACCGGGGTCCATGGCCTTGGCCCGTCTGAGGAGTTCGAGCGACTGATCGTAGTCCCCCCGCGGGCGTACCTTCCGGAATACGCGCCTGGTCGTCTCGATGTTGTGGTTCAGCACGTCGGGAAGCGCATCCATCACGATCCTGAGCGCGGACTCGTCGCCGTTGAAATCGGGAATCAGCACCTCGACCCTGGTCTCGGGCAGCGCTTGACGGAGCGAGCGGATCGTCATCGCGAACACCTGCGCCCCGCCATCGGGAAGGTCGTCGCGGTCCACCGATGTCACGACCACGAACTTGAGCCTCAGTTCACTCGCGGCCTGTGCGACACGTGCCGGTTCGGCGTAGTCGACCGCGTGAGGCCGCCCGGTCTTGACGTAGCAGTAGGAACAGGCTCGCGTGCAGGTATCACCGAGGATCATGAACGTCGCGGTACCGCGTCCCCAGCACTCCCCGATGTTCGGGCAGGCGGCCTCCTCGCAGACTGTGTGGAGGGTCTGGTTGCGTATCAGGCCCTTGAGCTTGAAATAGTTCTCCCCGGAAGGCATCCGGACTTTGAACCATTCAGGCAGCCTGCGTTCGACCGTGGTCAATTGCACCTCATTTCGGCAAACGAGTCCTTCAATCCTGTCATCCTGAGTCAGCCTCAGGCGGACGAAGGATCTGTTCACAGACGTCAGAACAACAGATCCCTCGCGCCGACAGTCTCGGGCCCGGGATGACACCGGCTGGCCGTTGAATTCTCGTTCGACAACGAATGATGCGAGCATAGCAGAGAGGCTGTAGATGACCCCTCGCCGACAGCACAAGCCCGGAATAGCCGATGCGCTCCCGATTGACCGAGGGGATCGCTTCGAATTGCGCCTCGCAGACTACGGGCCTGAAGGCGAGATACCGGCAGAGCACGAGGGCGTACCGGTGAGCGTGGCCGGCGGGCTCCCGGGCGAACGGGTCGTGGCTGAAATCGTCAAGAAGTATCACGACCGCCTCGCTTGCCGGGTCGTCGAGGTGCTCGAGGCATCGCCGCATCGCGTCGCCGCCCCATGTCCGTATTACGGTCCCTGCACAGGATGCCAGATGCAGCACACAGCCTACGACTGGCAGCTCGAATACAAACGAAGACGGGTAATGGACGCTTTCTCAGCCGCCCCAGGCCTTGCCGGTGTTGAAATCCGGCCAACACTGGCCAGTCCGAAGCAGTTGAAGTATCGCAACCACGCCCGCTTCACGATTGGGCGCGATGGCGTGATCGGCTTCGTGAACCGCCACACGCACGGGCCGTTGCGCATCGACGAGTGCCTGCTGATGAGTCCCCTGATCAACGAACTGCTCAGCCTGACGCAGGGCCGGCTCAAAGGCATGACCCAGATGTCGGTGCGCGTCGGCGAAAATACCGGCGAACGCATGGTGCAGCCGCGCCTGGCCGATCCATCGATACCCGTCAAGTCGGGGCAGAAACACTACGCGGAGGAGCTGGAAGGAAGACGCTTTCGAGTCGGCGGCTCGTCCTTCTTTCAGGTGAACACGCAGGCGATCGCACAGGTAGTCGACATCGTCAGAGACGCGTTGCGATTGGGCGGCAGCGAAGTGGTCGTCGATGCCTACGCCGGCGTCGGCGTATTTGCCGTGATGCTCGCGGCCTCGGCCCGCGAAGTCATCGGCATTGAAGACTCTGTTTCGGCCGTCGAAGACGCAAAGGCGAATGCCGAGGGCCTGCGGAACGTGCGGTTCGTCGCCGGTCGAACGGAGGCGGTTCTCCCTTCTCTCGCTGGCGCCGACGCGGTGGTGATGGACCCGCCGCGGGCAGGGTGTCACCCGGACGCTATTGCAGCCTTGCGGAAGCTGGCGCCCGGGCGCGTGGCGATGGTCTCCTGCGATCCGGGCACGCTCGCGCGGGACCTCGGCCTCCTCTGCGCTGGCGGCCGTTATCTCGTCGACTGGGTCCAGCCCGTAGACATGTTCCCGCAGACGTATCACGTCGAGTGCGTGGCCGCTGTTCGACGCGCACCTCGAGACCAGCTCGAGGTGGTTGAATAAGGACGCGCGCCTCAGTCTCATGGCGGCAGGACGCGGCGCACGGTAGGATTCGAACGATGAGAACGATTGCCAACCTCAGGCTTGCCTCAGGGTCGCCGCGGCGCGCCGCGATCCTGCGTGAGGCCGGTTTCACGTTCGCCGTGGAACCGGCGCGCGACATGGAGCTGGCTCCGGAAGAAGACGCCGAACCCGCAACCGTTGCCGTCACGCTCGCCGCCACCAAGGCAGCGGAAGTGGCGGGGCGGCACAGAGAAGATGTCGTGCTTGGCGCCGACACGCTGGTCGTTCTCGGCGATCGAATCCTCGGCAAACCGGCCAGCCCGGACGATGCCGCGGCCATGCTGCGGCGTCTGCGAGCGAGGACTCACAGGGTCATTACCGGCGTCGCAATCGAAGGGGTTCTGGGTCGCGCCGCCGGGACACGGGTCACGTCCGTCAGGTTTCGCCGGTACACGGATGAGGAAGTCCGGCAATACATCGAGTCCGGGCAACCCATGGACAAGGCAGGCGCCTATGGCATTCAGGACCAGCCGTTTTCGCCGGCCGAGTCCATCCAGGGATGCTACTTGAACGTGGTAGGCCTGCCTCTATGCCTCACCGGAGAACTCCTGGAGGACATCGGGGCGTTTGCGCCGGACAGCCCACGACCAGGCTGCCCGCAATGCGGGCATGCGAGGTCGACGTGAACATCTTCGGCATTGGCGGCATGGAACTTGTCGTCATCGGGCTGGTGGCCTTCCTGCTGCTCGGACCCCGAAAGATGGCGGAGGCCGGCAAGACAGTCGCAAAGATCCTTTCCGAAGTCCGCAGGCAACGCGACGAGCTGACCGCCGCGATCATGCAGGAACCGGACGAAAAGAATGCCGAGGCGCCCGCTGGTCCGCCACCGAAACAGACGGATCCGCGCGCGTGGACCGAGAAAACGGAACCTGCCGACGGCGGATCAGTCCAGGAAAGAGCGGTTCCGCAGACGCCGGTCGAACGCAATCCCCGGGGCGAAAGCTGAGCACGTTGTCCGACCGTCCGGCCCCTCTGCTGGCCCACCTCGGCGAACTCAAGCGCCGACTCATCCTGTCGGTGTTCGCCCTCATATTCACGACCGCGCTCGCATTCGCATTCCACCGCCGGATCCTGCAGTTCCTGCTGGCGCCCGCGTCTTCGCACGGACTCAACCCGTACACGGGCGGGTTGCCTGTATTTACCGACCTGACTGAGCTATGGGGAGCGATCATCAAGCTGGCGGTCCTGACGGGACTCGCCCTGGCCTCGCCGTTCTTCATCTTCCAGGTCGTCCGCTTTGTCGGTCCCGCGCTGAGGACGTCGGAGAAGGCCTACCTGTACACCCTGCTTCCTGCAAGCCTGCTGGCCTTCGCCGGGGGCGTGGCGTTCGGCTATTACGTGCTGATCCCTCCGGCGGTGCGGTTCCTTGTCACGTTTGGCAGCGATATCGCCACGCCGCTCATCCGGATCGGGTCGTACGTGAACCTGATCACGATGCTTCTCTTCTGGATGGGGGTGTCATTCGAGCTGCCGATCGTGATCTTCTTCCTGACACGCATTGGAGTCGTGACGCCGAAGTTCCTCGCGCGGAACAGGCGCTGGGCCATCATCCTTGCATTTGTGGCGGGTGCGGCGATAACGCCAACGTTCGACCCGGTGAACCAGTCGCTGGTCGCGGGGCCGATCATCGTGCTGTACGAGATCGGCTATGTGCTGTCGCTGCTTGGTCAGCGGCGGCGGAAGCGGGCGGCCCAGTCAGCGAGCGCGGCAGAGCCGGGCCGGTAAGAGGGCACCGGGGCCGAGGGCAAGGCTTGGAAGGCCAGCCCACGGTGCCATGAAGGCCAAGGGCCAAGGGACGGAATAAGGCGGGAGGACAGCGGGTCAGGCCGAGCCCTACTTGTCGGCGGGCTTCTCTTCGGCCTTCTCTTCTTCCTGGCCGGACATCGCTTTCTTGAAATTGCGGATGCCCTTGCCTTTGCCGGACCCAT
>JACQUF010000321.1 GCA_016210435.1 Chloroflexota bacterium | reverse complement strand
GCCGTGGATGCCCTTCGGCACTCCGGGCGGTGACGCGCAGATCCAGGCGACGCTCCAGTTCTTCTTGAACCTGACGGTGTTCGGGATGACGCCGCAGCAGGGCGTCGAGGCGCCCCGGTTCATCGTTTGGAGCTTCCCGAACTCGTTCTGGCCCCACACGTATTCGCCGGGCCTGATGCAGTTGGAAGGCAGGTTCAATCGCGAGGTCGGTGCAGAACTCGACCGGCGGGGCCACAAGGTCAGCTGGATCCCGGACATCGCAGGAAACGGGAACGCTGTGTGTGCGGTAACGCGAGAAGACAGGACTGGTGTGGTCGCTGCCGCGGCGGATTTCAGGCTCGACGCCTACGCCATTGCTCGCTGAGCATGTGCCTCAGCCGGAAGGCTCTACTTCGAACGCGTTGAGGACACAGGCCAGCATCGAGTAATAGCCTATCAAGGCAGTCAGTTCTGTCACCCCCTGATCGCGGAACGTCTGCCTTGCCTGCTCGAACAGCGGTCCAGATACGCGGCGAGCCTGAAGCAGTTCCCGGGCATACCTGACGACGACAGACTCTCCATTCGGCAGACCGTCTGCGGCTGCTTCGTCGGTGACTGCAGAAATCGCTTCCTGACTCACGCCAGATTCCTTCGCCAGCTTCACGTGGACCGCCCACTCCAGATCGCAGTTCCAGTGGCGAGCGGTGGTGATGATTGCGAGCTCACGGATTCTGGCCGGCAACTTCGATTCGAACCGCAGGTATGTGCCGACATGGGCCACTCGCCCTGCTACTTCAGGGCTGTTCATCAGCACCGCGAAGGGGCCGTCGACCCGTCCGCGGCTACCGGCTATCGCATCGAAGATGTGCCGATAGGTGGGATCGACTATGTCTCGAGACTTGATCTCAGGAATGCGCGCCATGCCGACCCCTTCCCCGGCGGTAGCCCGGGCCGCGGCTCCGAAGACGGACCTTATCGTCGGACCAAATGCGCAAAGAGGAAGGCCACGAGCGGCTGGTCGGTGTGATTGATGAGTGAGTGTTCAGCGCTTTCCGGGTAACAGGCGACCGTGACCCCTTCGCTCTGGATATAGACGTCGCTGCCAAGCAAGTGGACACCAGTGCCGCGGAGCATGTACCAGACCTCATCGTGGCCATCCGGGTGTCTGTGACGGTCTGGCGTCTGGAATGCCTCGATTCGCACGGTCAGCACGAGGTTGATGCTGAAGAGACCGTCCTCGTCGGTGAAGATGTGGTGCACAAGGTGTGTCAGATGACCGACGGTGAGAGGTCGCTCCCGATAGTTGCGTATCAAGGGGGCCTTTGCCCTGGGCGAGACGCCGTCCGGCAGGCTTTCCCTGACCATCAACAGTTCCAGTGGCACGTCAGCTCTGTTTCGGATCACGTGGGGGATGCTCGCAGGCACCAGGATTCCGTCGCCTTCACCGATATTCCTCTTTAGCCCCCCGCCTTCAAATTCGCCTTCGCCAGCCGCCACGTAGAAGACTTCCTGCTCCCTGGCGTGTGTTTCCGCGACCGAGGGGACGCGCCCTTCAAGGTAACCGTGGGCGAAGCTATCGACATGCCGGAGCACGGCGCCCCGTTTTCCGGGATTCTTGGGGTCCTGCCTGGTCAGGATGCTGCGCTGAATGATGTTTCCGTGGGTGACCGAAGAGGGGCATTCGTTCCAGTGGCAGCGCATTTTTGACTCCTACCGGCCGGCGGTTCGTTTGAGGTCTTCTAGATCCGTGAACAGGGTGATTTTCACGCCATTGGGGTCGCTGACTGCCAGGTCACGCTCCCCCCACGGCTGATCGACAGGTCCGTAGAGAACGGGAATCCTGTTCGCCGTAATTTTCTTGTGCCAGGCGTCGACATTGTCCACGCGGTATCGGAGTTCGAATCCTTCCGGCCGCCCTGAAGGCCGCTTGGACGACGCCTGGACCACCTCGATCGCAGCTCCGTGGCCGTTGTAGAGGCTCCCGCGTTCTTCAGGGGACCGGTCCCACGTCGCGATCCGCTCCAGGTTCATCACGGCGCCGTAGAAGTGGACCGAGGCCTGATACTGGTCAGAGTAGATGACAAATCGAACATTGCCGAAGTTCATGCCGGTCTCCATTCACACGCCGCGTCTCCGACCATGTTGAAGACCTCAACGTCCCAGCCCGCGGGTCCCGTCGAATCGCACCAGGCCCGTCAGGTGAGTTCCGGGTCCGGATGCATCGAGGCAGGGTCAACCTCATCCGGTTTCAGTACGCGACACCATTTGCGGTATATCTGCACCCGGTAGCGTCCGGTGTCGGCGATGTATACGCGGCCTTTGTTGTCGACGCGCACTGAAGTGGGCGACTTGAGGCGTTTCTCACGGTCCAGGTTTTCGACGTTGTCACGCAATCGGACCATGTCGATTTGCCCCAGGAGCTTGTTCATCGCACGTTCGTTCATGAGAGCGTCACCGATGAATGATTCGATGAACATTCCGCGGTGATTGAACACCAGAACCCGGTTGTTGCCGCGGTCAGCCACATAGATGTCGCCGTGGGAATCGACGGCAATGCCGGCAGGACGGTTGATCTCCCCCTCGCCATGTCCCGGGCGTCCGACGATCTGCAGGAGGTGCCCGTCGCGCGAGAAGCGCTTTAGCAGGTCGTTGCGCCAATCTGAAACGACTATCGATCGATCGATCGGGTCGACGGCGACGCCCCACGGGTAGTTCAGACACTCCGGTGCTGTCCCAAATTCCCCGAACCCGCCGAGCCACCTGCCGTCCTGGGTGTAGTGATCGACGCGGTGACTGCGTGTATTCACGATCCAGAGCGATTCGTCGGGGTCCAGGCAAATGCCGGTCGGGCCATTCAACTTGCCCGGTCCTTCGCCTGGTTCGCCCCAGTAGCCGATCGTCTCGCCGGAAATCCGGCAGCGCACCACTACGTTCTGATGCTCAGCGGCTGAGTAGAGGACTCCTTTGCTATCGCAAACGGTCATCTGAAGCGAATTGAGCCACTCGTGGCCGAGGTCATTGGGCTTCCCGTCCGGCATCGCGGGCACGACGTCTTTCTCATACCCCTCGTCTTTGACGTTCACGCGCACCCAGCGAACGACCGGGCATAGTCCCTCGTTCGGGAAGCGATTCATCACGTAGAGCCAGCCATCTGGCCCGATCGCAACATCTGTCGGGCCCTTGAAGCCGCCACGGCTCAGCCGCTGGCCAAGAGCGATCTCCAATTGATGTCCGCGACGGAACACCGTCGGATACCCGTCGGCATGCGGCACCCGCGGAAGCGGGACAGCCTCATCGAGTCGTGTCGGTGGCGGCAAACGATTCGCGGTGACAGTCATCCAGCCGTACGCTCCATAGTGGTTCCCAGATCGCGTTCAGGCGGCAAGCGGTTTCACCATGCCGGTGAACTGGTCGAAGGTGCCATTGACTATCGAGACTGGATCCAGACCGAACCATTGTTCGAGGATGGTTGAGTACAGCACCCGGAAGTCGCTTTGAAATGCGAGGTCGCCGCTGGCCTGCTTCTCAGGCGCGAGAGATGGGTACTCTGCGTACAGCCCGCCTTTGACCCGTTCCCCGATGAGGAACGCGCCGCCGCCTGATCCGTGGTCCGTGCCGTATCCGTTGTCCTTTACGCGGCGCCCGAATTCGGAAAAGATCATCATGACCACGTTCTCGGCGGCGTCATGCCCCCGGAGGTCGTCGAAGAAGTCGTTCACAGCTCTGGAGACCTGGCTCAGAAGCCGGGGCTGCATGACGTTCTGACCCCCGTGGACGTCGTAGCCGCCGTGCTGGGCGTAGAAG
>JACQUF010000320.1 GCA_016210435.1 Chloroflexota bacterium | reverse complement strand
TCCCGAGGAAGGAATCGAAGAAGCAGGTTTGCTCCGCATTGACCCGGCGACCGCAGGTTTGCTAGGGTAGCCGCTCAGCCATACAGACTCACTCGGACACCCGCACACCCGAATACCCGCACACCGGACGCGAACGTTGGCAACGCCCTGCACCATCCCTCGATCGCCACAGATGCCGGAATTCTTCGGCCGGTATCAGCGGGCCATCGCGGACGCAATGCGGGCCGAGCTCAGGCCTCACGATCTCCCCCTCTACACCACCCTCCGTTACTACCTGGGCTGGGTGGACACGGATGGTAATTTCGACCCCCAACCAGCCGGGAAAGCGGTCCGCCCTACCCTGTGCATGCTCGCCTGCGAAGCGGCCGGCGGCAATCCGCTCGATGCAGTCCCCGCCGCGGTATCACTCGAGTTCGTCCACAACTTTTCGCTCGTCCACGACGACATCGAGGACGGCGACCGCCTTCGACGTCACCGGCTCACGGTCTGGGCCGTCTGGGGGATTCCGGTGGCGATCGAGTCCGGCAACGCCTTCCTGTGCGTCGCGGACCTCACCGTCAGCAAGCTGGTCGAGCGCGGGGTCCCGAGGGATGTGGCGCTGTACGTGGGACACACGATAGCCGAGCACTACCTGGCGATGGTCGAGGGCCAGTACCTCGACATCTCTTTCGAAAACCGCCTGGAGGTGACCATCGAAGAGTACCTGGCCATGATCCGCCGCAAGACGGGCGCACTCCTGGAATGCTCGGTCTTCGCGGGCGCACTCGTCGGAGCAGCGCGCAAGAACGATGGGCGGGTTACCGAGGCCTTGAGGCACATAGGAAAGGCCCTCGGGTACGTGTTCCAGATTCGCGATGACGTGCTGGGGGTCTGGGGCGGGCCCGAGACCGGAAAACCGGTCGGTGCGGACATCACCCGTAAGAAAAAATCCCTTCCGGCCGTACACGCCCTCTCCACGGCTAGCGGCGCCGCAAGGCAGGAGCTTCACTCGATATACGCGAAAGACCGCATCGAAGGCTCGGATCTCGAGCGCGTTTTAGAGATCATGTCCGATCTCAAAACCCGGCAATATTGTGACGTCCTTGCCAGGGAACACTGGCAAACCGCGAAATCCGTGCTACAGTCATCGGCACTCTCAAAAGAGCCGCTCGCAAACCATACGTTGCGCGACTTCATGGAATTGGGAGAGTTCCTGCTCGCTCGAGAGAGTTAATTCGGTGAAATCCCGAAGGAAACTCAGGAGGCCGCGGTGGGACGACCGATTGAGCTAGCCGTTCGAATCGGCTGGTACATCGTCCGGGAAAAGTACCTTAGGGCCAGGAAACGTTTCCCTCTTGTCACCATGCTGGAGCCACTCGAAGCGTGCAACCTCGCCTGCGAAGGTTGCGGCCGCATCCGCGAATACGAAAGCGTCATTCACCGCACCCTGAGCGCGGACGAATGTCTTGCGGCCGTGAACGAATCGGGCGCCCCGATTGTCTCCATCGCCGGCGGCGAGCCCACTATCCATCCGCAAATCGCCGAAATCGTGCATCGGATAACCGAGCAGAAAAAGTTCGTCTACATGTGCACGAACGGCTTGATGATGAGCAAGATCATGAAGGAGATCTCGCCCTCCAAGTATTTCTGCTGGGTCGTGCACCTCGATGGCACAGGCGCGGCCCATGATGCCGCGGTTTCCCGCAAAGGCGTCTATCAGATCGCCATGAAGAACGCGGAAAAGGCGATCCAGGCCGGATACCGGGTCTGTTCGAACACAACTCTTTTCCGGGGCAGCAATCCGGAAGACCTCCACGCCCTTTTCCGGATGTGCTCGGACATGGGCTTCGAGGGCTGCATGGTCTCTCCAGCCTACGACTACCAGGCCGTGCCCAATCAGCAACTGTTCCTGACCCGACAGCAGGCGATATCTGTCTTCAAGCAGGTCCTCTCGACCGACCATCAGTCCGGGATCAAGTTCTACAACAACCCGCTGTTCCTCCAGTTCCTCAGGGGCGAGCGCAACTACAAGACGTGCACGGCATGGTCGAATCCCACTTACACGATCATGGGCTGGCGCAAGCCTTGCTATCCGCTCGCAGAAGGACACACCCAGCGGCTGTCTGACCTGATGGAAGACGATCTCTGGCAGCGCTACGGCAACGCCGAGAAGAACCCGCGCTGCGCGAACTGCATGATGCACTGTGGCTATGAGTCGGCCACGATCTTCGGGGCATTGAGCAGCCCCAGGGACGCCCTCGACCTCGTGCGGTCCGGCGCGATCACCAAGAGCGGGATCACCGCGGCATAGGCGACGCGGCCGACGCCCGATAGCCGGTAATCCATGCTCGCAGTTGTGGCCGCATTGCGGGACGAAATTTCACCGGTTCTGCGCCGGGGTTTCAAACCGGTTGCCGCAGCGCCCCGCGGCCTCGCATTCCTGGCTGACGGAGGTTCCGGCAAGGAAACGCTTCTGCTTGTGACCGGATGGGGCGGCGAGGACGCGGCCGCTGGCGCCCGGTGGCTCTCAGACAACCACCACCCCGAAGCCATCGTGGGAATCGGCTTTAGCGGCGGCACGGCGCCCGATCTCAAGCCCGGCGGACTCGTCGTCGCCACCGAGACGTTGCAACTCGACGCGACCGGCATCCCGGGCGGCGGCTTGCCTGTCCCCTCGGACCCGGGCCTGATTGACACAGCGGTTGCCGCCGCAGGGGGCCCCGAATCGCTGGTTGCGAAAGGCCGGATCGCAACCACTCCCCGGATCGTCCATTCCGGTCCGGAAAAGAGATCGCTGGGCGAACGGACCGGGGTGCTCGCGGTGGACCTGGAGTCGTGGCACGTTGCCACGGTCGCCCGGGATGCAGGAATCCCCTTCGTCGCCGTGCGCGCGGTTGTTGACCCTGTCGATGAAGACCTTCCCACATTCGTTTCCCATATCCCGCACGGAGCGGCGCCGCCGGCCGCGGCTTCGGCTCTAAGGTTCGTTCTTACCAACCCTTCCCGGCTGCCCGGCGTCATGCGCACAGGATTCGAGGCAGCGAAGGCGCGCCAGGCGATTGCGAAGTTCCTGGCGAAGTTCCCCCTTTCATGGGAAGCCGGCCGCCGCGAGGATCCAGTCGGGGCCGGCCATCGATGAAGTTCCTTGTTACGGGCGCCACCGGGTTTATCGGCTCGTGGGTAGCACGTCGTCTAGTACAAGGCGGGCATACGGTCCGCGCGCTGGTCCGGCCAGGCCACGATCTCGACCGCCTCCGAGCTGCCGGGTTCGATCCTGCCGCCGGGGATCTCCTTGACCGGGAGTCGCTGCGGCGGGCGGTCGAGGGCGCTGACGGTGTGTTCCACGTTGCCGCCCTGTAC
>JACQUF010000050.1 GCA_016210435.1 Chloroflexota bacterium | reverse complement strand
TAGTTGCGGCTTGCGCGCACTGGCCGATGGCCGCGAGCTGCGACGGTGTCAACGCCTCGGGCTTGACACCAAGCGAAACCGAACCGTCGGGCGCGATCTCGACGGCCGCGGCGATCTCCCTCCCCACGGCAGCCTCGACGCAGGCCTGCAGCGCCTGCAGGTTGCCTGGTGGAACCGGGGCGGCGACATTCGTCGCCGTGGGTCTCGGTTGTGCTGCGGCCGTTGGGGTCGGGGCCGGTGGCAGTGTGGCGGTAGGACTCGGGGCCGGTGTGGCTGTGGCAACGCTGGCCGCCGTGGGCGACCGCGCGTTGATATCGCCCGGAGTCGGGCTAGTAATGATCGCCTGAATCGTGGGAGTCGGACTGGGCGGTCCGGCCGTGCATCCGGCAAGAGTCGCAATCGCGATGAGCGCCGCAAAACACGCGACCGAAAAGGCGGTCACCCGAATCGGTTTTCGAGAGGTCCGTGCCCCCGCCATGGACAGGCCCCTCCCGGCGGGTTGGCCGCAGATCCAGACATCCGGGCCGCGATAAGCAGCGGCGCCGCGGCGGGAATTGTACCCCTATGGACTGCAGCTATGGCGGGACCATGCCCCCCCGACCGGCTAGTTCGATCGTCCGGGTACGGCTGTATCCGACGCGTTCTGTGCTAGGGCGTGGAGCTGGCCATCAAAGGTGACGGCCTAGCCGGGCGCACGCTGGCTGCCGGCCGGCAAATTTCTCGCCGAATCACACCGCTGAGCGGGGGCGCCCCGACACAGGTTACCGGAGGGCCCTGGATAGCGAATTCTTGAACCGGTCGACGGATTCGGCCCCATCTCCGGACTGCAGAGCTTCGCTGACGCACGTCTCGAGGTGTCCCTCGAGCACCAAGATGGCTACCTGATTGACGGCGGCGCGGACTCCCGCCACCTGCGTCAGGATGTCGTCGCAGTCGCGCCGCTCGGCAAGCATGCGCTTGATGCCCCTCACATGGCCTTCGATGCGGCTTAGACGCCGCTCAAGGCTTTCGCACAGCTCCGCATCCAGGTACACCCCGCTTGGCGCCGCTGGTTTCGCTCGTTTTGGCAACTCCCACCTCTCAATATGCGCCCAGATTGAGACACATGCCCCCCATGGGTATATGCTGCCACCCTAGGATCGCACGTTTGAGCGGTGCACGCAAACTGTCACGCGGCGCAGCAGGAGAGCATTTTCACGTCTCGGGTGAAGGTCTGGGCCACGAGCTTCAGGCCTTCAGCCATCGTGAGGTAGTGGCGCCAGATCGCGGAGAGGGAAACTCTTCGGCCTTGATCGCGCCGCGGTCGGTGAGCTCTACTTCCGCTTGCGAGTACATGCCGACACGGTGTTGATCGGCATGGGACGGAAACAGGAACGGCCCCGGGGGGTTGGGGCCGTTCCTTCCATGCGGGCCTGCTAAGCAAGTAACGGGGGAACGATACCCCTTAGCAGCAACCGCCCTTCCTTATCCAGGGCTTAGGCGCCGGAGTCTTGATCGGCTCCGGCTTCTGCGGGCCCGGTTTGGGGTCTGCCATCAACTTTCTCCACTTTGGGACTAGTTTTTTCAAGGCGGCCTGACGGTCGACCTAGTGTCATCAGGCTGGGATAGTCACTTGCGTAGCGGAGGCGAGCTCCTCTACCGCGACCGGGCGCTCAGGGACCGTCCTTTCGACGCGCGAGTACTCGAGGTAGATGTCGCCCAGATACAGAGCGCCTCCGCAGCGAGAGCATCGCAGCGGGCGCGGATTCACCTCGCAGAATGCGGCCGGGGCCAGACGTGGCCTGGCGAGCGGAGTGCTTTCCGGCGGCCACTCGCTACGTAGCTCTCCGCAAACCCTGCTGCACATGTAACATTTGATCTCGGTCCACCTGTCCATGTCCGGGCTCCTTCCGTACTGAATTCTGCCCGGGCAGTATGCCCGTGCCCCCGAGGGGCATCGTCACCGCAGTATAACACGGTCGCGCTGGCGGTTCACCGGTTCGCGCGGGGCCGGTAGAACCACACCGGTCAAGACGGAAAGACACCACAGCCGGCAGGATCACGATCTTGCCGCGCCGCATCGCGGTCAATCTCAGCGCACCCCACGCCAGGTCAGCCGGAAGCCGTGGTGCCCTGCGCCTGTGCCAGAATCGGGGCGAGCCGGGTGGCCGGTTGTCCATTCCCAACTTCGTATGCAAGGGTTCTGTCGTCTGCCGGGGCAGGCGCCATGCCGTCTAGCTTCTGAATGAATGCGCGCCCTTCGGACTGAATGAACGAGTAAGTCCAGTCCCTGGCCCGTTCGATCAGCCACTGGGTCGTGGAAAAGTCATATCTTCGGTAAGGGCCGAGGTCGAAGTCCGGGGCGATCAGTAGGGTTGGGCAGCGTGCGCCGAATCGCTCCACTTCGAGGCGGCACAGGCGGACGATCGACACCCAGAACGCCCGGGCAACAGGCCCCGCGATGCCGAAACCGCTCGCCGGAGGCGGGTTTGGGCATTCAATCACTACGATGTGTGTTGCGCCGCAGCGCCAGGCGGTCTCGATGCTGCAATGGCTCAGGATGCCGCCGTCGACGTACTGATGGCCGTCCAGCCGCACCGGCGGAAAGATCCCGGGGATCGCTGTGGACGCCAGGATGGCGGGAAGCACCGGCCCCCGGTGAAGCACCGCGAGCTCGCCACTCTCGATGTCCGTGGCCGTGACATAGAACGGTACCTCCAGGTCTTCGAATCTGGCGTCACCGATGTTCCTGCTCACCAGTTCTCTGATCCCTTTGTCGGAAAACAGGTGATCGCGGCCGAGCAGCAGCCGCAGCAGAGCACGCCGCTGACCCCCGGTGAAGACTCTGCTGACGTTCAGCGAGCGCCACAGATCCGCGAGCCTCCGTACTCCCGAAGGGTCGGGATGGGCCGCGAGCCAGGCGCCATTGAGGGCCCCGACGCTCGTGCCGACAATGAGATCAGGCCGCAGCCCGCTGCCGATAAGTGCGTCCAGCACTCCCACCTGGACGCTTCCCAGAGCGCCGCCTCCAGAAAGCACAAATGCCACCCTCGGTCTCGGGGCGCCGGCCGAAGAGGCGGGAGCGTTGTTCTGGTTCATCGAGCCCCCATTTCGTCGCGTTCGTCGAAAGCCGTGATTACAGACCCATATCCCCGGCATGGGGATCTTACTTACAGGATATGGGTTGACGGGCAAGGTGTCAACAAATAGGCCCGAGGCGCCTGCATCGTGATCGGCTCCCTCAGCAGCAAACCGCCGCGTTGTCCTCGTCCCACCCCCGGTCGCATGCTGCGCAACTTGCCGGCGCATCAGGGTCCGGTGTAGTTTCTCCGTCCGCCTCGACGCCAACCCGGATTGCCGGTTGCGGGGCCTGCCCTCTTGGCTTTCCACACAGCCAGCAACGGTCGGACACAATCTCTTGCCACATGGGACATGCCTCCTCGGTCTCCGGCGCTGCGATGCCTTGAATGTCTGCCCCTTCGGCTCCGATAGCAGACACCCTGGCCCCCGGACGAGCGCTACGTCACGGAGCTCGAACTTCGCTGACGAATTGCACCTTGAGCGAGTGCAGCTGCTGCGCCAGGGCCAACCGCTGAGGCGGCCTCAGCCTGGCGAAACCAGGACCGGCGGAGTAGCTTCCGGCTGCAGGCAGGTTCCCCCACGCCTGAAGCTCTCTTTCGAACTCGCGGCCGATGTGAGCGATCAGCCGGTCGGCAGTCTCGCCATCGATGTCTGCTGGATAGCGTGGGTCGGGTAACCGCGTGCTTGCTTCACCCAACTCCATAGCCCAAAACCAGTCCTCAAGAAGCGCGCGTGCCGCCTTGACTATCGGCGGCAGCGTTTCGTAGTCCTTGGGCACCCATTGGTAGGCCATGGCTCCGAACTCCAATCGCGCGCGTGGCGAGTTCCCGCTGCCCGCCTAAGGCAGCATCGGGAACAGCGGCTCCACGGTCCGTCGGATCTGATCCGGGCAGATGCGCTCAGGGTTCAGGCGGCGGACCGGGTTCGGCGCCGTCCGGGGGGTCGTCGCTGGGACCGTCCGCACCGGTTCCGCTTCCGCCTTTGCCCCTGGGGAGGCGCTGGCCGCTAGCCTTCTTCCACTTGCGTACTGCATCGTCAACCTCCTGCCGGGAAGGTCCGGCGTCGGCTGTGTCCGCAACCGGGAACACACCTCCGAGCGCGGAGTCCGCTTCTCTCTCGTTGTAGATGGAAAGCAGGGCCTGGTAGACCTTCGACTTCACGACCAACCCCAGATCGGCCCGGGCGCCCTGCGAGCTGTAGATGCTGAGCCGCTCCCTGAGCAGCCACAGCTCGGCCTCGTCGAAGCTGACGGCCACCGGGCGTTCCTCGTCCAGGGCATCGAGGAGCGCGGCCCCGACCTTGAGGCACGTCTCTCTTGTGGTCGCAGCGGACCGGTCCTCCGATTTAGCCGACACCGTCTCGCTGGGGGCCAGCGTGTGTTCGATGCAGATCAGTTCCGGCAGGTCGAGTTCGATGGTGCGGGACTCATTCTTGATCATCTCGCCGCTCCCGGGGGCTATCTCTATCCCCGGCATAGGCATATCTGACATTTCTATCTTATGCCCCCCCGCGCCCGCGGTCAACATGGGGATCGAAACGTGTGACGGCTCTCACGCGCCGATCCGGCCCACGGTTCCCATTTCGAAAACCGGCCGCTCCCCGGAGCGATGTACGGTACTGACCCCGGCCTGTTGCCCCCCTTGACGGCCGGAGTCTCCGGTCTTACACTCGTCTTATCCCCATGCCAGGGATGGGCATTACAGCGCCGAACTGGGTCGGGAGGCCACCGATGACGCAGTCACCTCTACTTCAGGAAACCGTCGCTTATCTGGTACAGAAGGTCCCGGGCCTGCCAGAACAGGAACGGCGCCGGGCCATCACCGGAGCCCTGCGCGAGTTCGCCCTCATGGACCCAATGCAAAGGGCGGCGGCCATGCGCTCTGTGATCGACGAACTGGGGCGGCTCTCATCAGAGGAGCGGAAAGCGTTCCTCAAGTCCCGCAACGAGGCCTTCCTGGACCTCCCGCTAAGTACCCGCATGGCTCTCATGGGCACACGGGTCGAGGTTCTGTCGACCGTGTCGCCTGAGCGGCTGCGAGAGGAGGCCTGGGTCCTCGAGTCCATGACGCCCGGGGACCCGCAGCGGCAGACGGTCCTGAGACAGATGCTCACGGCGACCCGGGGCCAGACAGACTCGGCGCCCAAGCGCGCGCCAAACGGCCGGCCACCGGCCACGAAGAAGCGCTGGTGGGAAATCTGGCGGTCGTGACGGAAAAAACCGCGACCCCCAGCTCGTCTGGGTCGCAGAAGCGAAGACTCTCGTCATAGCTGCCGCCGCCATTGTGATCGCGGGCGCCGGCGTGGCCCGGGTGTACCGGGGCGCACACTGGCCGCGCGACGTCGGGGGCGGCCTGCTTCTAGGGGCCGCGTCTCTGATGGTTCTCTGGGCCTACCGGCGGCTCACGGCAGGCAGCATCCGTCTCCTGGGCGTGGAATTCATCGTCTCCAACCGGCAGCGCTAAAATGCTCGTATGACGAGCAGGGCGCGGCCTGCTTCAATCGCAATCGGGGATTAGCGACACATGCGTTTGAACCGGCCATTGCTTTCGGTAGTTCGACGTTGGCTGCCTCACGGAGCGCTCGGTGTGGCAGCTGCCTACACCGTACCAGCCTTTTTTCTGGAGCGCTTTCCCGGGGATCTTTATCTGTCCGTGGTCCTGGGCTCAGTCCATTCTTCACCGCTCACTGGGTTCATGGAATTCGTCTCCTTCGTAGGAAAAGGCTGGCCGATGATCACGCTTGCCGCGGTGCTGGCCGGGTGCCTTTTCCTGCTGCGCGTCCCGCGGGCGTGTTTCGCGGTCCTCGGGGGCCTTGCGCTGATGGGCCTCAATCCGCTCTTCAACTCTTGGTCCAGCGTGAGAGGCCTCCGGCCGAACTTGTGAACGCTGCCGACTCGTTCGGAGGGCTTGGCTTCCCCAGCGGCCACGCGTTTCAGGCGGTGTTGCTCTTCGGGATCCTCGCCTTCCTGGCCTCGGACTTGATCAAGAACCGCATCTGGCGGCGATTACTCCAGGGTGCGCTAGTGATGCTGGTCATCGCGATTGGCATCTCGCGGGTGTACCTCGGTGCTCACTGGACGTCCGACGTCGTGGGTGGATACCTCTGGGGCACGGCCTTCCTTCTGGTCTTGTGGCGGCTGTTCCGGAGCCGTGTGCCGACTTTGACAGGTACCTGAACACTCCCCGCGAGCGCCGCCGGGCACCCAGGTGTCAGGGGCGCCGTGGCGGGCACTCCGGCGGCCGCCTGGTAAGCCAGCGGGCACTTACGCCACTGCGATGGTGAAGTTGGCGCCCTCCCGCGACCGACCGTCTCTTGACGGGAGGGGAAGGGAGGGCGATCTACGCGAACTCGAAGATGCCGGCAGCGCCCATCCCGCCCCCGATGCACATGGTCACCATTCCGTAGCGCGTCTTCCGGCGGGCGGCTTCGTGCATCAGCGTCACGGTCTGCCTCGCCCCCGTGCAACCCAGCGGGTGGCCGAGCGCGATCGCGC
>JACQUF010000319.1 GCA_016210435.1 Chloroflexota bacterium | reverse complement strand
GTTGTCGTCTTGCCCGTCCCGCCCTTGCTGATGGCTACGGCTATGATTCGGGCCATCCTCCCCCCTCGTCCAACATCATTTGATCAGACCGATGCGCAGGCCGGTGATCGCCGCGTGCGTGCGATCCGAGGCTCGCAGCTTGGCGATGATGCTCTGCACGTGCTTCTTGACCGTCACCTCGGCCAACGACAAGGAATCGGCGATCTCCTTGTTGGTGCGCCCTTCGGCGAGCAGTTTTAGAATCGCGCACTCGCGCTCGGTCAGCTCGTCCACCTGCGCCCGTTCGGGCAGGGCGGCCTCCGACGGACGCGCCATGCTAGTGAGGCTGCTGATGGCCTTGCGCAGCAGCGAGGCCTTCACCAGGATGCCGCCGCTGGCAACGGCGCCGATGGTGTGCGCCAACAGGTCACGCGAGGCATCTTTTAACAGGTAGCCGGCCGCGCCCGCCTGCACCGCGTCCACGACCAGGGCGTCGTCGTCGTAGCTGGTCATCATGATCACGGCGGTGGTGGGTAGCTCCCCTTTGATCTTGCGGGTGGCCTCCAGGCCGTCCATCCGCGGCATCCGCACGTCCATCAAGACCACCTTCGGGTTGAGCTTGGTCGCCAACCTGATGGCGTCCAGGCCGTCGGCGGCCTCACCCACCACCTGGACCTGCTGGTCGGTTTCCAACATCGCCCGCAACCCCTCGCGGGCCACGGTGTGGTCGTCCACAATGAGGACAGTAATCGGGTCCATACATCACCTTCTGGGGCGGGCTCTTGAATATGGCTACGATATCACGGGAGCGCCACCAAGTCAACGACTTCGTACAACTGAGATGCCAACTCCTTGACGTACTTGCCTGCCATGAGTAGAATACCCGGGAAGCCTGGACGCGCATCTTGATTTCTCGCGAGGGGATGGCAAGGAGGGGCAGGTGAGCAAGGTCATAGCGGTCGCCAACCAAAAGGGCGGGGTGGGCAAGACCACTACCGTCCTGTCGCTAACGGCAGCCCTGACGGAGCTGGGGTACAAGGCGCTGATGGTCGACGCAGACCCCCAAGGCAGCCTCACGCTGAGCTGTGGCGTCAACCCGGACTTACTGCAAACAGAGAACACCCTTTTTGCGGTGTTGTCCGCCGTGCTCCAGCGTGAGGAGCGGCCCGGCATCGCGGACATCGTCGTTAGAACCCAAGCCGGGGATCTCGCCCCCAGCGACATCCAGCTCAGCATGAGCGATCTGGATTTCTCGGGAGAATCCACGTCGGTGTATATCCTGAACGATGCCCTGGAGCGCGTCCGCGGCCGCTACGACTTCGTTGTGATCGATACCCCACCCAGCCTGGGCATCTTGACCCTGAACGCCCTGGCTGCCGCCGACAGCGTGATCGTGCCCTTGCAGGTGGATTACCTGGCGGCCAAGGGGCTGGATCTGGTGCTCCAGACTATCGGCAAGGTCCAGAGCCGCATCAACAACTTCCTCCGCGTAGAGGGGGTGCTCCTGACGATGGCCGATATGCGCACGGCGCACGCCCGGGAAGTGATCGAGGCGACGCGCCAACGCCTCAGCGCGGCCAACATTCGCGTCTTCGACAGCGTGATCAGAGATTGGGTCAGGCTGAAGGAGGCGCCCGCCACCGGCCAGAGCATACTGAGCTACGCCAAAGGAAGCCAGGGCGCCGAGGCCTATCGCCAACTGGCGAGGGAGTTGCTATGACGCGCCGGGTTAAGATCGACGAGGAGGTCATTGGGCGGGTTCTCAAGGTCGACTACACCGATCGGCTCGACGCCAAGGCCGTTCCCGAAATTTCGGCGGGGAAGCGGCGCAACATCTATCTGAGCGATGACCTGCTCCGGCGCGCCAGGATCGCTGCACGCCGCAAGCACGTGAGTGTGTCTGGCGTCGTGCGCATGGCGCTGGAGCAGTATCTCACCGCCGATGGTATTTGATACACTTGAGATACATCTAGAACACACAAATGATACATTTGCGAAGGTGTGCAAGTGGATCGTCTGTGACGGATGTTGAATATGACAGAGTCGGCCCGATCAGGCGAACGACCGTCAGCAAGTGGTGATGCGCATGACGAATGACGCGCCAGTGCTAAGCGAGCAGGACGGCCATCTGCTGCGTGATTCGCTCATCAACGCCCTGCAATGCGCGTCGACGGCGGTCACTGGGACCGGAACCCTGGACGACGTGCTGTGCAGCGTGCTCGCGAGCTGCGCCGAGGGGCTGGGATGCACGTACCCTTCGGTGGCGCTTCTCGATACACAAGAAGAACGCCTGGTTGGCAGGGTCGTCTGTAGTCCCACGACGCGCCGCGAGCTGATCTCCGCCACGCAGAAGGCCGGAGTCCGACTGGATAGCCTGCTGGGAGTACGCGTCGACCGGCGTTTCGGACCGCGCGCCGCCCCGGCCACCACCGTTCCGCACGACGCGATCGGCTACCGCATGGATGTAGTCGACAATCTCGTGGCCCGCGCCTTTCTCGAGCGCACCTCTTTCGTCACCGCGTGCTATCACGACATCCTGCGACCGCACCTCCAAGCCAGGGCCGCGGCCATCGTTCAGCGCGCCCTGAATATCAAAGCAATCGGGCTGGTGCCCCTCGTGGCCACGGAGCGCTGCCTGGGGGTACTCGTCGTCGCCTCGCCGTCGGCCCGGACTATCACCGCGTCGACGCTGCGAATCCTCTCGCTCTTCGGCGCGTGGGCAGCAATCGCCGTCGAGAACGTCCGCCTGCACCAGGACCTGCGCGAGCGAGAGCAGCAAGTTAGCCTTCTACTGAAGAAGACCATCGATGCTCAGGAGGAAGAGCGAGAGCGCATCTGTTTGGAGATCCACGATGGCGTCGCGCAGACTCTGGCGGGCGCCTTTCACTATCTCCAGACGCTGGATAACCGGCCCGAGCTCGCGGACGACGTGCGTGGCAGCTTGCACAAGGCAAGCATGCTCGTCCGCAATGCGGGCCGCGAGGCGCGCGAGGTGATCGCCAACCTGCGTCCGACGACGCTGGACACGCTGGGCCTGGTCGCGGCCCTGCAGTACCAAATGAACGAGCTCCAGACCCGCACGGGCTGGCAGGTTGATTTCGATGCAGACCAGGTGCGCTTTCCCAAACCAGTGGAGACCACGCTGTACCGCATCGTCCAGGAGGCG
>JACQUF010000326.1 GCA_016210435.1 Chloroflexota bacterium | reverse complement strand
GTTCGTCAGAGCGGCGCTCGACTATCTCGGGGAGCACAAATGACCCGGATCTACGAAATCGCAAACAGGTACGTCGACCAGTTCGCCGGTCTGCATCCCATCGCGGCGACCTTCGCGGGCATCAGCGGTCACGACGACAGGATGACCGATTATTCGCCCGGAGGGCACAAGGCTCTCGCTGATCTCGCACGCGATACCCTGGCGGACCTGAATGCGACAAGCCCGGAAGGCGACCTCGACCGTGTTGCCCGCGACGCGATCGCCGAAGACCTTACGGTCCAGCTCCGGCTCTTCGATGCCGAAGAGCACCTCCGCGACCTGAACGTAATCGCCAGCCCGTTCCAGGCCATGCGACAGGTGTTCGACTTGATGCCCCGTCAGACCGAGGCGGACTGGCGAAACATTGCCGTGCGCCTCCGGCTTGTCCGGGAAACTCATGCCAGGTATCGGGAGTCGCTTTCGGCGGGGCTCTCGAAAGGTTTGGCTGCCGCGCAGAGACAGGCCGTTGAATGCGGCAGGCAGGCACGCGTCTGGAGTGGGCAGGAAAGCGGCACGCCGCCGTACTTCGGCGGCTTGCTTGAGGAATTTCGCAAGTCGGGAGTTCGAAGCGACTCCCTGAGAAGAGACCTCGAGAGGGGAGTGGCTGACGCGACCGCGAGCTATGCCGAGACCGGGCGGTATCTCACGGAGACGTACCTCCCGAAGGCGTCGCCCAGGGACCCCGCGGGCCAGGAACGATACGCGTTGAAGGCGCGGGCGTTCTGCGGCATGGAGATCGATCACGTGGAGATCTACCGCTGGGGATGGGACCAGCTCCGGTTCGTCAGAAGCGAAATGGACAAGACCGCGAAGCGGATTCTCCCCGGCCGGAGCCTCGTGGAGGCGCGAGAGCACCTGGACAAGGACGCGGCGAAGGCAATCGAGGGTGTCGACCGTTTTCGAGACTGGATGCAGGAGTTCATCGACCGGACGATCGCGGACCTCGATGGCGTGCATTTCGACATCCCGGGCCCGGTGAAGCGGATAGAGGCTATGATCGCCCCTCCGGGCGGCGCGCTCGCGATGTACTACACCAGCCCGTCGGAGGATTTTTCGAGGCCGGGACGGATGTGGTGGCCGGTCGACGGCAAGGCCCGGTTCCCGCTCTGGCACGAAATCACGACCGTCTATCACGAAGGCGTTCCCGGCCACCACTTCCAGATCGGGTATACGGTGTACCTGGCGACCCGGCTGTCGCGCTATCAGCGCCTGCTCGGCGGTACATCGGGCCATGCAGAGGGCTGGGCGCTTTACTCCGAACGATTGATGGGCGAGCTCGGCTATCTGGAGAATCCGGACTTTTACCTGGGCATGCTCTCCGCGCAGGCGCTGCGTTGCGTGCGGGTCATCATCGACATCGGGATGCACCACGAGCTCAAGATCCCGGGCGACGCACCGTTCCATCCAGGCGAAACGTGGACGCCGGACCTTGGCCTGCAGTTTGCGCTCGATTACACGCTGGCAGAGCCGGACTTCCTAAAGAGCGAGATCGACCGGTATCTGGGCTGGCCAGGACAGGCAATCAGCTACAAGGTCGGGGAGCGCGTCTGGCTGGCGGCGCGGGAAGATGCGAAGCGACGCATGGGCGCACGCTTCGACCTGAAGAAGTTCCACACACGTGCGCTCGAGCTCGGCCCCATGGGCCTGGCCCAGCTCGAGCAGGAAGTCAAAAGGCTATAAGAGTTGACGGGTCATCGGCGAAGCCGGGTGCTTTTCCCGACGGCGCCCGATGTCACCCTGAGCCCGCCTCAGGCGGACGAAGGGTCTTTTGGCGGCGCGCTGAGACTCCGTTCCAGGTGACTCATGTCATTCCGAGGGCAGCGAGGAATCTCTTATCTCCGGCCAATCCTGGTACGTCGCCGGAAGGTCACCCTTGTCCCGGGGTCTCTACCCGGCCGCGGGCGACAGAAAACCTACTGTGCCGGCGTTCAAATGACAGGGGCGGCGCCGCCGTCGATATTGATCGCGGTACCCGAGATGTAGCTCGCGCGGTCGGACGCGAGGAAGCAGATCAGGTCGCCCGCCTCGATGGCCTCACCTACGCGGCCGAGCGGCACGTTCTTGCCGAGGTTCGCGTAGAAAGCGTTGAGCGAGAGGTTGGGGTCGCTCTGCTTCTGCCGCTCAAAGCGTCGCTCGTGCTGGCCGCTCTTGATCAGCCCGATGCACACCGTGTTTACCAGTATGTTGTCGGCGGCATAGTCCTTCGACATCGCCTTGGTCATGGCGATTCCCGCAGCTCGCGAGAGCGAGGTCGGCAGGCTCCCACCGGTCGCCGCGCCCTTTCCGCCTGGAGTCGTGATGTTCACGATACGGCCCCAGCGAGCTTTCTTCATGTGGGGGAGCGC
>JACQUF010000049.1 GCA_016210435.1 Chloroflexota bacterium | reverse complement strand
TGGGCGTAAAAGGTCGCCCGGTTTACGGTCGCCCGTTCCGCGATGTCCTGCACGGTAATTGCCTCGAAACTCTTCTCGGATAACAGCGAATCGAAGGCATCGTGCAGCAGCTTCCGAGTGCGCTTGACCCGGGGATCCTGGGGGTTCTTGATCTGGATTACGGTCATAGGCGCCCTTCGCTCGCCATTTCCCGACAATTCGAGCCGAGTGTTGCCTAGGCAACGGCAAGGCGACATTGCGGGTTGCTCACCAGCATAACGCAACAGTAGCATCATAAGCAACAGCTGTTGCATAAACGACGGCTGATTGAAAGTAAGGCCCAACCTTTCCGGGGCCGTTTCGAACGAATCGGAGAAAACCAAGATGGACGCTTTGATCCTGGCCGGGCGCATTATGTTTGCAATCTTCTTTTTGAACTCCGGCGTGATGCATCTCGCGAAGCGCGAGGCGATGGCGGGGTATTTGCGGTCATCCGGCGGGCTGCCGGCGATACTGCGACAAAACGCGAAGGTTGCTGTAGTTGGCACCGGGCTGATGCTTATCTCAGGCGCGGTCATGGTGGCCGCGGGCGTATACGGGGACGTCGGGGCGCTCGTGCTTGCGGCCTTCCTTGTGCCCACGAGCTTCTTCCTGCATCCGTTCTGGAAGGACACCGATCCCGCGCAACGACAGCAGAACCAGACGGCGTTCCTGCGGAACGTCGCTTACCTGGGAACCGCGCTCTTCCTGTTCGGGGTATTCTCGACTAACGGATCTGAGCTTGGATTCGCCCTCACTGGACCGGCGTGGTAGGACACAATGGCGACCTCACCCTCACCGATGTCCCGGACCCTCATCCGGTCTGCGACCACCTTCTCCCGGGGGACCGGGAGAAGGGATCGGACTCTCCCGTCGAGGGAGAGGCGGCGGAAAACCCCTCATCCTCGTCCCGATGTATCGGGACTCGACCCACTCCCCCAAGGGGCGAGGGGATCGGAGACATCAAGCGGGCTGATGCCGGTGATCTTTGCCGCCCACGGAGCGCCGTACTACAGGGACGGCGACGGGAAGATGGTTCCGTTCGATCACGGCAATCCGCAGGGTTTGACCACCCTCTTTTCGGGGCTCCGCGAGTGGGCAAAGTCGCTCCCGCGTCCCAGGTCGGTCCTGATGCTGTCGGCGCATTGGGAGGCGAGGCCGCTGACCATCGGGGCGACCCGGACAGTCCCGCTCGTCTATGACTTCTACGGCTTTGCGGAACCGTTCTACGAGGTCGAGTATCCGGCGCCGAGCGCCCCCGAGCTTGCACAACGGGTGAGAGAGCTAGTGGGCGATTCGCAGCCGCTCGCCGAAGCGCCCGATCGGGGACTCGACCACGGCGCATATACGCCAATGGCCGCGATGTACCCGGACGCCGACGTACCTGTACTCCAGATATCGCTTCCCACGATGAATCCCAGGACTCTGTTCGACCTGGGCCGGACGCTTGCGCCGCTGCGCCAGGAAGGCGTGCTGATTGTCGGAAGCGGGTTCCTCACTCACAACCTGCGGGCCGTGAGCGTGCGCCCGGATGCGCCTACGCCGACGTGGGCCGCGGAATTCGACGCCTGGTCAGCCGATGTGCTGGGACGTCGCGATGTCGATTCGTTGATTACCTACCGGGAGCACGCGCCAGGGGTTCGCTACGCGTTGCCGACCCACGAACATTTCGTCCCAGCGATCGTCGCCCTCGGCGCCGCGATCGACGAACCCGGGGAGACGACCTTCCCGATCACCGGTTTCCTGCTCGGGTCGATGACGAAACGGTCGGTGGAGTTCGGCTCCTGAATTCGCTACCCGGGACTCCGGGCAGACGAAGGCCTCACCCCGACTCTCTCCCAGCAGGCAAGGGGAGTAATACCCCGCCGGGTCCAAACGCGGTGCCGCTAAAATGCGATTGGGACGCACGCGGTGGGCACATTTTCAGTCCAGATACGAGTCGAAGGTCCGTCCGGGCAGATGCGGATGGTTGATGCCCTCGTGGACACCGGAGCGACCCACACGCTGTTGCCGGCCGATCTGCTCGATCAGATCGGAGTTCAGCCGATCGATCGTGTGGAATTCCAGCTCGCTGACGAGCGAGTGGTGCAATACGGCGTCGGCGAGGCACGAATCCGTCTCGATTGCCGGGAGCGCATGAGCGTCGTCATTTTCGGCCCGCGGGGCGCTGCTGCATTGCTCGGTGCGACGACATTGGAACTGTTCAAT
>JACQUF010000323.1 GCA_016210435.1 Chloroflexota bacterium | reverse complement strand
GAGTTCAAGCGCCGGCGCGAGTTGATCGTGCAGGGTCTGAATTCGATCAGAGGGATCAGTTGCATCACGCCGAAAGGCGCGTTCTACGTTTTCCCGAACATCCGTGGCACCGGCATGAAGAGCAAGGAGTTCGCCGAGAAGATCCTAACTGACGCCGGCGTCGCCACGGTGCACGGGACGTCCTTCGGCGAATACGGCGAAGGGTACGCGCGGCTTTCGTTTGCAAACTCGCAGCAGAACATCAAGAAGGCGCTGGACCGTATCGACCAGTACCTGGCGAAGCGGAGCCCTTAGCCCGCTTTCCGCGGCGGCTTATCAGGCCGACTGGTAGATTCCCGGGCGGTATCGAGGGTTGGGGTCGGCTTGCGGTCCTGCCTTGCCACAGACAGCCCTGCTTCTTTGGCCAGGAGAACTTCTCGCAAGGCTTCCTCGGGGGACTCCCCAAAAGCCGAGCAATTGCGCCGGTCAGGAATATCGGCTACGTAGCAACCGTCTTCATCTGACCACGTTTCAGCCCGCGGGCAAACATGATGTCCCGCGTGTTGGCCTTCGCAATGGCCCGGAGGACGTGCGCCGTGGCTTCTCGCACCTGTTTGACCGGCGCTTCAAATCGGAGTCTGGGCGTCTCGTCCAAGAGTCCCCACATGGGCGGAAGCTCCGAGGGGATCAACATCCCGGACGGCGCCATGATGTAGTGGCAGTGGGCCACACGCAGGTAGGCCGGATCATGGAACTTGGTGCTGTAGGTTGCGATTCGCTCGCGAAGGCGCTCTCCGCGGCGGACGACCCTGGAATGGTCGCCAAGAGCCTGCCGGTATGCCTCGTCAGTCTGCCAGTCCGGGCGACCATCGGGCTGCTGCGCGCGCGCCGCGGCAGCCTCGAGCACTCCTGCTGTCAGGCTCACCGCTTCGTCTACGACCGGGACCTGGCGCTCCAGTCGATCAAGGTCACGGCGCGTGTGATCGTCCCTGACCAAGTCGGCACGTGAAGACTTGACCTCGATCAGATACACACGGTTTGCCGGGCCTACCGCCACGACATCGGCGATCCTGCCAGCCGGACCTTCCAGCCTTACTTCGAAGCCGATGGCGCGGCATCCCGCCTCCCGGTAGAGCCACTCCAACGCGGCCCATTTCAGGCGATGGGTGACGAGCGACTCATTTCCGCGCTTGAAGAGAAGATTTTCCACGATCGGGCTTCCTGGTTCAGGCCGCGTGGATTCTAGCGGGCGGCGCAACAGGCCGAAAGCGTATCGTGGCGGGCCGCCAGACGACATAGCAGAGCGTGGGATAACATACGAGCTACGGAACCCGCTTCCCATTTAACTGGGTGGCGCGCGAGCGGACACTCACGCGCTATGGGTGACGGGAGAGGGGCGACCACGCCGGCTATCTCAGGCCCCCCTGGTGATGTGCAGGCGGGCCGCCCCTCTGTGATTCCGCAGGTATTTCACGCTTTCCCGGCTCGCTGCGACAGCCCCGTGCCGTCCTGTCTTTAGCCGGCTGCCGCCGGAGACGGCGGCTGGCTTTCCATGGCCTCCTCGCCCGACGGAATCGCCAGGGCGTACCCCTTGCCGCGGACAGTCTTGATCAGGTCCGACCCTCCTGGGACCCTCGCCAGCTTCTTTCGGACCCTGTGAATCGTGACGTCCAGCGCGCTGGTCGGAGCCGTGCCTGAATCGCCCCATACTGCACGCAGCAGCGCGTCGGCCGGAATGATCCCGCCTTCTTCGACCGCCAACGCGTATAGCAAGTCGAATTCGGTCCTTGAAAGCGCGATCGCCGTGCCGTCGAGGATGCACCGTTCGGTCCGGGGGTCAAGGACAACGCCTGGCAGATCGAGCCTGCGCTTCAGCGGGGCGACTCCCGGGCGTACTGGCCGCTCCGTACTGGTCGGCACTGTCGCGTCATTGCGCGGGATCGATGTCGCGACTGGCCGATCGGCCGCGCTGCCTGGAGGTGGGGTTGCGCCAACGGAGGGCGATATCGCGACCGAGGGGCGATTCTGCGGCGTTTCCGCGGGGTGTATGCCGCGACCAGGCGCCACCTGGACTTGACTCGAAGGTACGGCCGGCCGCGCTTGAAGCGGCGAGGCAAATGGCCCGGCAATCGCGTAATGCGCCGCGGCGAGTTCGAGGAATCCAAATGCTTGCTTGATCGAGTTCTCAGATGGCGTCTGCCATGGCTTGCCGAGGACGTAAGCGATCCCGATTGGATCTCCCTGAAGTCGGATCGGAAAAGCGACGCCCGTTTCGAAGCCATGCGCGGCCGCCCTGGCCGGCTGTTCCGCCGCCGCCATCCGGACGGGATCGCCCGTCGCCATGGCCCGTTTCCCCGGTGCAAGCTGCGACCGGTCCGACGCGTCGAGTGACCTGATCACGAGCGGGAAATTCGCTCCCGCGAGCGTGAGGGAGTCGCTTTCTGGCACCCTCAAGAGGACCGCGCAGCCGGTCGTGCCGGTCACCGCGGGCAGGACTGAAACGACGGCGTCTGTCCAGCCCTTGCGGCCCAACGCTCTACTGACGCGGCCCAGGGCCTCCAACTGGACCGCGGCGTCTCCCGTCTCGAGACCGGACCCAGCGAGGTCGTTGCGGAGCGGGCGCGCCAGGCGTGTGGCGGCGAGCGCTGCTACCGACCCTGCAAGCGATGAAGCCCCAATCCCGGCGATCAGCTGGAGCGTGGGAGGCATGCTTTGCTGGGACGCGAAGATTGCTGCGGCCGCCCCGGCGGCGCCGGCGACCGCAAACGTCCCGATAGCCCCCCGGATAGACCAGCGCCGGTTCTGATGATGGCTCGACCCTGGCATGGGTCGAAGCTAGCACAGTATTGGGAATTGGGGCACGTATCGAATCGATCAAAACCGAACGGTTCGCGTTCCGATTGGCCGGGTTCAGCTCGTTTGGCTCGAAGCCTGAAGGGCGCGGGCCTGGACCGCGTCAAACGTCATGCCCGGGTAATCACGCCGAAAGCCCGCCGCGGTGAGGAACTCAGCGCCCACTGTGTCGAGCACAGGACGCTCATTCCAGATTTCAACGGTGAGCCGGCCACCGAGGGATACCGCGAGGTTGCGAAGTGCCTGGATGATCGCGTCGGCGCGCTGACCGCGGCCAGCCTCAGAAATATCGCACCGGATCCGCCGGCCGCTGTCCCCAGCCACGAATACTGGAACATCTGCCATGAAGCCCACCCACGTCGATGGGACCCGTACCACGCCGGTCAGAAGTGCGGGAGGCTCCGGAAGAACCTCGAGCACGCTCCGGTCCAGAATATAGGCGGGGTCAGCCGCGTTGACGAACTCGACCTTCGAGTCTCCATCCCTGCCGCGTCGCAATGACTCGACCGACTCGGGGAACGCGTACTGGAGCCCGGGCAGCCCGGCAACGAAGTAACCACGGCGCACGGAACCGCGCATCTCCAGCAGGCCAAGTTCCGAAAGCACCGCGCCCCACGTCCAGCGGTTTCCTTCAACATCCACCGAACGGCGGCTGACCACGCCATGGCGTGCGGCAAGCGCGCGGGCGCGCGTAGCGGCCTGCTCGCGGCCGGTCGTGTTCGCGGGCCCGAGCACCGCGTAACGGGTCGTCAACGACCACTTCACGTCAGAAGGCAATGCCGCGGAAGCCTCGCGTATGGCCCTTGCCGCGCTCCTGCGGGCCTCCTGCATTCGGCCGCCCTCTTGCCGCGATTCGGCGTGGTCCCGCGCTCGATGGAGTGAGGTGGCGAACAACGCGTCGAGGACTCCCCATGAGTCCGCGGTCACGAGGCCGTTGATCGCGAGCTCTCGAAGGGCGTCGCGCAGCTGGGAGACGGACATCCCGGAGAACGCGGCCCGAAGGTCCGGCGAGGTTGCTACGCCCTCGCCCTTCAAAAATTCGAACACCGTACGTCCGGCAGACGTCACCTCCGCTGGCGCCTGGCCAAGGTATTCGAGAAAAGAGTCCGGCAGATAGGAATTGCCACGGTTCCTGGGAAAGACCGTGACCATGGGTGAACGCGCCTCGTCCTGTAGCGCGACCCACACGTAGTCTCCGGAACGGATCAGTGCGTCAATTCCGGCGTGCCATCCCGCACCAAGCCGGGAAGGGAAGACGATTTCGTTCCATAACTCCCGCGGCAGCGGGAGGCCAGCGAGCACGTCCAGGCAGTTAGTCGCAGAATTCATGAATTGACTTGAAGCGTCTCCTGTCAGGCCGTGTAGCCGCCGGACCTCACCCGCATATCTCAGTGGCGAAACGGGCCGGACCTCCTTGCGGAGGATGGCAAGGGACCGCCGCTGCATTCTCTCGATGACATCGGGGCCTGCCCATTGCGGAGAGGCGGTGTCCGGGAGGAAATAGCCCCAGACGGCTGCTTGCTCGGTTTCGAGTGCCGCCAGGATTTCTTCGAGATCGCGCCGGGCGACCGGGTAGCGAGTCCGCAGGTCATCGATCGTGACCGGCGCCTGGCGCCGCAGGTGCCGGGCCACCAGCCGCTTCAGTGCCTCGCGGCCGGCCTCGCTGCCCCTCCCTTCTTCGAAGGCCGACAGGAGATCCTCCGCCTGGCCAACTGGGATCCAACGTCGCTCGTTCCCCCCCGGCCCTGGCACGTCGACCGCCCTTGCCAGCCCCCGGCCTTCAAGCTCCCTCAGCCATGCCGCGGCATCGCCCTCACACCGGTCGGCGATTTCCTCGAACATGAGGTCGCCGGCCTCTTCCAGCAGCTGTGCGAGCTCGATCGCGGACCTCACCTTGAAGCCTGGCGCAGTCCTCGCGATCTCGGACTGGACTTCCGTGACGGCTTCGGAGCGCAGGATCCCTGCGAATGATGGGTCCTTGAAGAGCGCAGACAGGGCCGCGCGGTCGAGTCGTAGCGCGTGCGCAGCGCGCTCCGCTTTGGGGGTGTCCCATTCGTAGAGGTAAACGTTGGTGAAGGCCCAGTTCAGGCTCTGCGCAACCGGGGAGGGGACCCTGGTCTCGACATTTACGACCCGGATCTCCCCTGCGTGGACCCGTTCAACGACGGTATTGAGAGCCGATAGGTCGAGCGCGTCCTCCAGGCAGTCGCGATACGTCTCCAGCAGGATCGGGAAGTCCGGGAACTGCCGCGCGATCGAAAGGAGGTCCTTCGCCCGCCGCCGCTGCATCCAGAAGGGCGTCCGGCGCCGGCCGGGCGACGCAGGCATCAAAAGGGCGCGGGTCGCGTTCGCCCGGAACAGGGCGCCGAATACCGGCGAGTCCTGGAGGTCTGCGAGCAGCCTCTCACGAACCTCCGCAGGCGTGAGGCGCCGTATCAGATCGTCCGGCACCGGAGTCTCCGCCTCGGCGATCCGGAACATCATTCCGTCGTCGCTTACCTGCATGTCCGGCGTCACGCCGGTTCGCTCGGTGATAACAGACGCAATCGCGATCGCCCAGGCTGCGTTCACCTTGCCGCCGAACGGCGAATGGATGACAAGCCGGAGGTCCCCGACGCTGTCGGCATAGGTCTCAACAATCACGGTCCGGTCGGAAGAGATGGCGCCCATCGTCCGAAGCTGGCGCCGCACATACCCGATCGCCTGGCGAGCGCCCGCCTCGTCCAGCCTGAATTCCTTTCGGAGCCACTCCATCACATGTGGGGGATCGTCATCGGAGTCAACGAATGGTGCGAGTCGCGTCGCGAGGTCGCTTCTCATGCGGGCCAGCTTCAGGCTCAGTTCAAAAGGCCTCCAGGGATACTCACCCTTCCAGAACGGCATCCTCGGCAAGTCCCCCGGGGCCGGTTCCGCGATCACCCGGTCGTCGAGGATCTCCATAGCGCGCCAGACCTGACTGCCCAGCGTGAAGACGTCGCCCTCGCGCGTCTCCCAGACAAACTCCTCGTCGAGCTCGCCGATCCGGGTCTTGCCATCCGCGAGGTACACGGCGAATTCACCGTGGTCGATGATCGCCCCTGCGTTCGCCATCGCCTGAAGCCGCGCTCCGGGGAGGGCCGAGAGAAGACCTGATTCGGGGTCCCAGAACACGCGCGGGCGAAGCGGGCGGTAGTGCTGCGTCGAATATCGCCCCGATACGAGCTTCAACACACTCTCGAAGGAGGCGCGGTCCAGGTCCCGGTAGGGATAGGCGCATCGTACAAGGTCGTACATTTCGTCCTGCCGCCAGTCCTGGACCGAGACCGCGGCCACGATCTGCTGGGCGAGGACATCGAGCGAATTGGTCGGCGTCCGGACCGCCTCGACTTTTCCCTCGGCCATTCCGCGCGCGACTACCGCACATTCGAGCAGGTCCTCGTTGTGGGTCGCATAGATCCTGCCGACCGTCGTCTCGCCGACTTTATGTCCGGAGCGGCCGACGCGCTGCAGCCCGCGGCCGACCGATTTCGGAGATTGAAGTTGAACCACCAGGTCGATGCTTCCGATGTCGATCCCAAGCTCGAGCGAGCTGGTGCCAATAAGAGCAGGCAACCTTCCCGCCTTGAGGTCTTCCTCGAGCTCGTGCCGGACTTCATCGGAAATGCTTCCGTGGTGGGCTTTGAAGATCCCGGCGCCGAGCCCGGTCCCCATCAGCCCTTCGCCGATCGGCGCGCCTCCCGGCGCCAACGCAGGCTCACCTACGCTTTGCCTGCCGGCGTCTTCGAGGGTCAGCTGCGCGTTGAGGCGATCAGCGGTGCGCTCAGCCTGCATTCTCGAGTTGCAGAAGACCAGCGTCGTCCGGTGCGACTGGATGTCGTCCAGGAGGCTCGGGATCAAACGCGGCCAGACGGAGCCTGCCGCTTCACCCAGTGCGGCTTCCGGCATGCCGACGACCGAGAGGTCCAGCGGTTTCCGGTAGGCGGCGTCGACGATCTCGACCGGCCTAGGTTCAAAGCGCTTCATGCCTCCATCGGAGGCGATCCGCTGGCCTCCGAGGAAACGGGCGACTTCCTCGAGGGGGCGCTGCGTCGCAGAAAGCCCGATCCGCTGGAATTCCGGCGAAAGCCGTTCGAGACGTTCCAGACTGAGTGCGAGGTGGACGCCGCGCTTTGATCCGCATACCGCGTGGATCTCATCCACGATGACCGTGCGGACGGTCCGGAGGATGCGCCTGGCAACCGGCGAGGTCAGGATCAGGTAGAGCGACTCGGGGGTCGTGATCAGGATCTGCGGCGGCCGGCGCACCATCGCGGCCCGATCCCGCGCAGGCGTGTCTCCGGTGCGGACGCCGACACGGATCTCCGGAATGTTGAGTTCCCTGGCCCGGGCTATCTTCTGAATGCCGGCCAGGGGCGCCCGAAGGTTCCGTTCTATGTCGTAGTTGAGAGCCTTGAGCGGCGAGACGTAGAGGACACGGACGCCAGCGAGAGGGCCCGGCTGCACGTCATCCTGAGCGGAGCGAAGGATCTTTTCGTCGTTCGCCCGACGTTTCCCGCTCTTTCCCGGCGACCGGGCGGCCTGCCCGGTCGGCGGCTCGTCCTGTAGCTCGTTTATCGCCCAGAGGAACGCCGCGAGAGTCTTCCCGGCGCCGGTGGGCGCGTGGATGAGCACATGTGACCGCCGTGCGATCGACGGCCATGCCAGTGCCTGAGGCGGCGTCGGCTCACCGAATTCGCGCGCGAACCACTCCCGCACCGAGGGATGAAAGAGGTCGAGCGGATTCTTGTTCTCCACCGTCCTCATTCCCTCACCCGCCCTCCGGGCACCCTCTCCCCGTTGGGGCGAGGGAGAAGGTAGCTATGCGCCGACCTTGCCGCCGGCCGCTTTGGCGCCCGGACCCGTGAGGAGACGGCGAATATCGTCGGCATACTTGACTTCGGTGTCGTCCGCAGGCTGATATCCAAGGACCTTCCGCGCCGATTCCAGCGACCAGAACGCGCGCGTGTTTCCGCTGATCCCGTACACGACGAGCCACGGGATGCCGTGCTCATTTTCGATATTCGGGGTCTCGATGCCCCGCAGGAACAGCTGCCGGAGGTCTCGTTCGCTAATGTGCGCGCCGAGGTCGCGCTTGAAGTTCGCAAGAGCTGAGGGTCCTGCGCCCTGGTCCCGTGAGTCGTCACCATAGAGCCGGCCCGACACGTCGCGGGGCGCGCCTATTCGTACCTGGACAACTTCCAGCTTGCGCCCGAGGGAACCGCACGCGTAGACGAATCCGAGCATCTCGTACGCCGCCTTTGCCCATCCATAAAAGTTGTCCGAGAGTGGCAAGTCCGCGGGGGAGACCATCTCGCGCGCCCGCTTGTGAATCAAGGCGTGCTCATACCAGTCCGCGGCGTGGTTGGAGCTTGCCATTACCACCCGTCGGACCCCGGCATCGAATGAGCACCGGTAGACGTTCTGGGCCATCTGGACGTTCGAGAACTCGGCTTCGAAGCGTTCGAGCAGCGGCACCTCTGAGCCCCAGTTTCCAGCCCTGCCCGGGTGCCGGTACCCTAGATGCACGACGGTATCTACGCCGTCGAAGAGGGCGCGGTATTTCGCTCGGGCGGCGTCCGCGAGATCCGTAACGACGACGCCATCGACCAGCTTGCCGTTTCGGTCGGTGTCCCGGACGTCTACAAGCCGCAGGCGGTACTTCTGCCGGAACTCCGGCAGCAATTGGGACGCGATGTAGCCACTCGCACCGGTTAGCAGAACGGTCCGCTGGCCTTGCATGGAATCTGACCCTCCTTCGGCCTGGTCATCGTCGACCCGTCAACAGCCGATCGCACACATGATGCAGTAGGAGGCGTCCGACCGGTTGGCCTGCCCGCAGCGCCAACAGTGCCGCGACCGGTTCGCAATATCGACCGCGATTCAGCAGAAGCGGCAGTACCGGCTCGTGGTCCTGACCAGGTTCCCGCACGGCTAACATTCGACGAACGGGACATTGCACCGGTGCCTGAAATGTGACACGCGCCTCGCCCACTCGAACCGCGATATCAGCCGTGCCTGGCCGCAGAACTCTCCGCCGGCCGGGACTGGCGCACCCCACCTGCGACAGACCATCCGTCAGCTACCTCCCTTCCGT
>JACQUF010000331.1 GCA_016210435.1 Chloroflexota bacterium | reverse complement strand
GGTGGGCCCGCGTAGACTCGAACTACGGACCTCCACTTTATCAGAGTGGCGCTCTAACCGGCTGAGCTACGAGCCCCTTGGCAGCCAAATACCCAAAGCTATTTCGGCTTCGGGGGCTGACCCTCCAATTCTACAACCAATTCTACGGGCGCATTCCGAGCGACGATGAGCACGAGCGGCTCGGTCTGGCTGTCGTTTACGGGCTGATGAGGCGCATCGGGGGGTACGTAGAGGAAGTCGCCGGGCCCGATTTCGAGGGTCTCTTCCAGGTTGTCGCCCGCCAGGAACTTCCCATGACCGCTGGCCACGTAGATCGCCGATTCGCAGTTCGTATGGTAATGCGGGCTCGAGCGGTGCCCCGGAGGGATCGTCGCGATGGCAAGGTGTATGCCCTCCGCGCCCACCGTAGTCCTAGAGACCCCCGCCAGCCGCGTCATGGCACCCGAGGAGACTTCCACTTCGAGCTGGTCAGGGTGAATGACTTTCACTCCTGGGCGTGCGGCTATGGCCTCGGGGCCCTTCCTGATCTGGAACCCAGCGATAGCTCGCCAGCGCCAGAGGGTGAACAAACCGCCGACCAGCCCGATCGCGATGCCCCAGCGCGCGTCGAGCAGGGTCGTGAACCCCATTTCGCCAGCCAGCAGGTCGTTCAGCCAGGCGAACAGAGCTGCGGCCGCACCGCCGACGGCCGCCAGTAAACCCACCGCCGCGATGCCAAAATGAAAGAACCGGCTGGCCGTGTCGACGGCAGGAAACCCGAGCGCTTCCTGGCGCCGGCTGCGCCTCGCGCCTGTGAGCGCAACGGCGGCCCCGGTCGCCGAAGTAGCAATGATTGCGGCGATCGCGTCGAGGCGAGAGCTCGTGCTCACAAGCACGGCGGCCTTCGCCGCGACAGGCAGCGAGAGAAGCAAGGCGATGGCGATGACCATCCCGGCCCCAGCCGCGGCGAGGCCCAGTACCTCCCACGCCCTCGCATCCACGGTGGCCGCGCCGGGCAGCGAATCTGCGGGTTGAATGCCACGACGCGACCATGGCGAAGCCGCCGACAGGTGAATCCAGATACCAGCGGCAACTGCCATGTCTGCGATCAGCCTCGGAAGCCCGTCCCACCTTGCGGCAAGGGTCTCCGAGATGCCTCCCACGGCGGGCCGCAACAGCAGGGCCACGATGAGTATCACCGTACTGACCATGGAAGCGGCGGCGGCCACAGACGCGCCGGTCGCGTAGACCTCACGGAGCTTCGACCCGGCGTCGCCGCTTGCGGCCACCCACCAGTGCCAGACCCAGCCGATACCGCCGACGATAGCAATGGTGAGACCGCCCCGCAGCTCGCGGCTCCAGGGTCCGCTGACTGAGAGGACCTGCGCCCGGGCGGTCTCTTCATAGGCGAACCGGAGCAGCTCCGCGAGGATGCTGGAAATCCCAAACGCGAGCAGTACCAGCGAGGCGCCTGAAACCGCGTATACGTACCAGCGATGCAGGGATCTCCCCGCATGGCCAGGTTGCCATGTCCTTCGGGCGACTCGCCAGTGAAACGCCCAGGCCGCGCCCCAGACCACGAGGGCCGCTATATCGTCGCCCCGGAGCGCGTCCGCCCTGCCCTCCAGAAGGTCTCGGACCAGACTTCCTCCGTTGACGGCGAGGAGGATGATGCTGACTACGAGCACGACGTGCAGGTAAGCCTCGCGGAGGAAGCGGCCGGCCTCCCTCGGATCGCGCTTGACCTGCCGCTGGGCAAGGCGCCAGTGGACCAACCACACAGGGCCAGCCACGAGGGCCAGGGCCAGCCCACGTGCCAGGTCCTGCGTTGCCCGACCGACAGTCACCCGTCCCGGCCACGCGTCGTCTATTGCGAACTCGCCGAGGGTTACGAGGCCTACGGCCGTGACGATGGCCGACGCGGCCAGCACCAGGTACAGGTAGGCGCGGTATGGAAGGCTCATGCCGGCGGCCGCGTTCGGCTACCGTCCCGCGGACGGCGTGGCCGCCTCTGGGGTTGGTGGCTCGGGAGACAGCGGCGGCGGGACCGGCTTTTCCGGCCGGGCAGTTTCACACCAATTGATCGGCCAACCGTACTCGGCCAGCCGCCATTCTTCGCCGGTCTTCCTCATCCGGTAGGTAAATTCGAAGCCGCCGCCCGAACGCCGTCCAACGATTCCGATATCGGCATCCCCGCTGTTGATCGTTGTCTCGATCGTGGCAGCGACTTCGTCGCTCAGTTCAGTGCGCCGGATGATCACGCTTGCATCTTCGAGCCGCTGCCTGAACTCATTGGCGCGGGTCTTGAGCGAATCGAGCTTGCACTCGGCCTGGAGGTTGGCGCTCAGTCGCGCATAGGCTGCCGGGACGTCGCCCCCCTTCAGATCCTCCAGATAAAGGCGTAACCCGCCCGTTGGCGTCGTTCGGTCGGCGGCAGGTTGCCGGCATGCGAACGCGAATACTGCGAAAGCTGTGGCAATCGCCAGGAGCACTGCCTGCCCGAAGGACCGGCATTCGAGGATCCGGATTCTAGTTAGCCGCATATCACCG
>JACQUF010000318.1 GCA_016210435.1 Chloroflexota bacterium | reverse complement strand
GAGCGCGCGGAGATCGCGCCCCGCCCTCAGGATGAATCCCGAGCTACCGTTACAAGGCTCCTGGAACGAGAGGACGGAGAGATCCACTGGGACCGGCCTGCCGAGCAGCTTGAACGAACGGTCCGTGCCTACGACCCATGGCCGGGCACCTTCACGTCCTGGGAAGGCAGGAACATCAAGGTGCTCGAAGCGGTCGTGGGCGGCGCCGGACCGGACGACCTGCCTGCCGGCGCCGTGATTTCAGCAAATCACGCAGCCGCGATCGTAACCGGGCGTGGCTTGCTGATGCCAAAGCGGCTTCAGCTGGAGGGACGAAGGTCCGCTACGGTCGAGGAATTCGTGCGCGGCTATCCGAGATTCATCGGCGCCCGCCTGCCTTCCTAACCCATCAGGTTGACTCCCAGCGAGGCGGCGAATAGCCTTGATTCAAAACAAACGCTGTGACGGAGACGAGTAGGCCGTAGCGCTGCGTCGAGCGAGCCCCGGACGGTGTGAGGGGGCACGAGCAGCGGCCGGAAATCCCTCCTGAGCGGCCAGCCGAACGTCAGCCTTGCGATCCCGGAAGGGCGCAGGCCGATGAGTAAGCATGGCCGGCCAGCCACCGTTAGATGGCTGCGTGCTTCGCGTTGCTGGCGCGATGACGGTAGAGCGCTCCGACACAATCGGGGAACCCAGGGTGGTACCGCGGGCCTACGTTCGCCCGTCCCTCGAAGAGGGGCGGGCGTTTTTGATCTGGAGTCGAGGCCCGGTGCGACAAGGACGTTCTGCATGACGTTGACCACTTCAGGTTCTAGAGCTCACTTCGAGCCGGTCTCGTCGAAGACCGATTTCGTAGCCATGGAAGAGCGGCGTGTTAAGTGGTGGGATGAACACGACATCATGGCGCGCTACCTGCGCAGGAATGAGCACGCCTCGCGGAAGTTCTCATTCATCGATGGGCCGATCACGGCGAATAACCCGATGGCCGTGCATCACGCCTGGGGCCGGACCTACAAGGACCTGTTCCTGCGCTTCTTCACGATGCGCGGATACCGCCAGCGATATCAAAACGGGTTCGACGGGCAGGGCCTGTGGGTTGAAGTGAACGCCGAACATGACCTCGGGTTCAAGTCGAAGCGGGACATCGAGGCCTATGGCATCGACCGGTTCGTTGAGCTGTGTAAAGAGCGGGTCCGCAAGTACGCCGACATGATTACGCAGCAGTCGATCCGTCTTGGCTACTGGATGGACTGGGATAACTCGTACCACACGATGTCGGACGAGAACAACTACATGATCTGGCACTTCTTGAAGGTGTGCCTGGAACGAGGCTGGCTTTACGAGGGGACCGACGTCATGCCGTGGTGCATCCGGTGCGGCACCGGGCTATCGAACATGGAAATCGCGACCGAAGGCTACCGGGAGATCACGCACCCCGGTCTTTTCGTGAAGTTCCCGTTGCTGGGTGATGAGCATCACGGCGAGTCGCTCCTGGTGTGGACGACTACGCCGTGGACGCTGGCCGGCAACGTTGCGGCGGCGGTCCACCCGGAGCATATGTATGTAAAGGTGCGCCAGGGCGACGACATGCTGTACCTGGGCAAGGCGCGGCTCGGCGTCCTTACCGGCAAGGCGGAGGTACTGGAGGAGTTGCCGGGAAGGCGCCTGGCCGGCTACCGGTATCGAGGGCCGTTCGACGAACTGCCTGCGCAGCAGGGTATCGAGCACCGCGTGATCGCCTGGGATGAAGTCGGCGAGGAGGAAGGCACCGGGGTCGTCCATGTGGCGCCCGGGTCGGGCGCTGAGGACTTCGTTCTCGGGAAGCAGGAGGGCCTGCCGGCAATTGCGCCGCTCGATGAATTCGGGAACTACATCCCGGGCTTCGGTTTTTTGGACGGTACGAACGTAATGGATTCCCGGGACGCGATCGTGCGTAGCCTGCGCGAGAAGCGGCTTTACTACAAGGTCGAGCAATATGCCCACCGGTACCCCGTCTGCTGGCGGTGCGATACCGAGCTCGTGTTTCGGCTCGTGGACGAGTGGTTCATCTCGATGGATGAACTCAGGCCGCTCATGATCGAGATTACGAAGCAGATCAAATGGGTCCCTGAGTTCGGTCTCGACCGGGAGCTCGACTGGCTCCGCAACATGCGGGACTGGATGATCTCGAAGAAGCGCTATTACGGCCTGGCCTTGCCGATATTCAAATGCAGGTCCTGCGGACACATCGAAGTGATCGGAAGCCGCGAGGAACTGGAAACCCGCGCGATCGAGGGCTGGGAAGAATTCGACGGACATTCGCCTCACCGGCCCTGGGTGGACGCCGTGAAGATCGCGTGCAAGAAATGCAATGCGACCGTCGCGCGCATCCCGGACGTAGGTAATCCGTGGCTGGATGCGGGGATCGTTCCGTTCTCTACGCTCGGATACACGACCGACCGCAGGCAGTGGGAGGAATGGTTTCCGGCGGGCTGGATCTCGGAGAGCTTTCCTGGCCAGTTCAGGAACTGGTTCTATTCCCTGCTTGCCATGAGCACCGCCCTTGTGAACAGACCGCCGTTCCTCGCCTGCTTCAGCTATGCGCTGGTGCGGGACGAGCACGGGGAGGAGATGCACAAATCCAAGGGGAATGCCATCTGGTTCGACGACGCGGCGGCGAAGATGGGCGTCGACACGATGCGGTGGCTCTACTGCCGGCAGGACCCTGTCCAGAACCTCAATTTTGGCTATGGGCCCGGCGATGAGGTACGGCGGCAATTCCTGATACCGCTCTGGAACGTGTATTCGTTTTTTGTCACCTACGCCAATCTCGACGGCTGGCAGCCGGGTATCGACCCCCGGCCCGACGAACTGACCGAACTCGACATGTGGCTCCTGTCCGAGGTCCAGATCCTCATCGAAAGGACAACAACCGGCCTGGAGTCATGGCACCCGGAAGATGCTGCCCGGGCCGTCGAGGGCTTCGTCGATGGACTTTCCAACTGGTATGTGCGAAGGTCCCGCCGCCGGTTCTGGAAGAGCGAAGACGATGCCGACAAGCACGCGGCCTACTGGACGTTGCACAAATGCCTCGCCACCCTGGCCAGCCTTCTCGCCCCCTTCATGCCGTTCGTTGCGGAAGAGCTTTACCAGAACCTGGTCAAGAGGGGGGATCCAAAGGCGCCCGATAGCGTCCATCTGAGCGACTGGCCGGTGGCGGAAGCCCCGTGGATCGATCGGGAACTATCCGACGCGATCGGGCTGGCGCGCAGGCTCGCGAGCCTCGCGCGATCCGCGCGCGCCGGTGCCAGGCTGAAAGTGCGTCAACCGCTCGCCGAACTGGTGGTCGACGTGAACACCGACGTTGAGCGCTCATATCTGCCGCGGATCGCGGACCAGCTCAAGGACGAGCTGAACGTCAGGGCGGTGAGGGATGCGAAGGAGATCGGTGGCCTGATGAACTACCGGCTGCGGCCGAATCTCAAAGCCCTGGGACCGAAGTACGGGAAGCAGGTCCAGGCGATACGGGCCGACCTTGAATCGGCGAACGCCGCGGCGGTTGCCACGTCCGTAGAGAGCGGCCGTCCGGTCGTCGTGGGTGGTTTCGAACTCTTGCCTGAAGAGGTATTGGTGGACCGGATCGCGGCCGAGGGCTACGCGGTGGCGACGGGCGACGGTTATGTCGCCGGGGTGAGCCTTGCCATCACGCCGGAACTCCGGGCTGAGGGTATCGCGCGCGATATCGTGCACCTCATTCAGAACCTCCGGCGGGACGCGGGCCTGGAAATCGCGGACCGGATCGCGTTAACTGTCGAAGCGCCTCCCGAAGTTGTCGAAGCGTTGCGATCGAACGAGGCCTATGTGCGCGAGGAAGTCCTGGCTGAGGACATGTCGTGGGGACCGGTACCCTCGGGCGCGTCAACGGCGTCGCATGATGTGGAGGGCCATGCAGTCGAGATCGGGATCACGAAAGTCTAACCCTGGTCGCCCCGCCCGCCTCGCCATTTCTTCGTGTCTATATCGTCCTGAGGCTATGCCGAAGAGCTTGCCCCTTCGAGAACCTCAGGGCGGCGCCTGAGCCCATAGCCTGCCCTGAGCGAAGTAGAAAGATTCGGGATGACAGCGTGGGGTTCGGGAAGGAAATTCGAGGATGCGCGGCTAGGGAACGACGTCGATCGTTCCCGGTTCGCCCAGCGTGATTTCGCCAACGATATCGGCCCTCGGCGTCTTCATGCGCTTGAGCGCAGATACCAGTGCATCCGCCTTCGGCCCCGGCACCGCGATCAGCAGCCCGCCTGAAGTCTGGGCGTCGCACATAAGCAGCCTGTCCTGCTGGCCCAGCGACTTGTGCCACCTGACGTGCGCGCCGACTGAGGAAACGTTTCGATGGGTGCCGCCTGGCGCGATTCCTGCCTCCAGCAATTCGAGCGTTCCCGGCAGGACAGGCACGGCGCTGCGATAGACCCGCGCCGAGACCCGGCTCGCGGTGGCCATGCTCCTGAGATGCCCGACAAGGCCAAACCCGGTGATATCGGTCGCCGCGTTCACCCCGACCGAGAGCATTGCCTCGGAAGCGGCGCGGTTCAGGACCTTCATCGACTCGATAGCGCCAGCAAGCACACCAGGATCCGCTGTCTGTTCCTTGCCCGCAGTCGTGATCACGCCGGTGCCGATTGCCTTCGTAAGGACGAGTTTGTCACCCGGCCGCGCGCCGGCGTTCGAGACAAACGCGTCCGGCCGTACGATGCCCGTTACGGCGAGGCCATATTTCGGTTCGTTGTCGTTCACCGAATGGCCGCCGACGATGGCGACCCCCGCCTCGGCGGCCTTTGCGGCTCCACCGGCCAGGATCTGTCCGAGGATGTCCAGCGAAAGGTCACGAGGGAATCCCGCGATGTTGAGCGCGGTGATGGGCCGCGCGCCCATCGCGTAGATATCGCTGATTGCATTTGCCGCAGCTATGGCACCGTAGTCGAACGGGTCATCAACTATCGGTGGGAAAAAATCGACAGTGAGGACCAGAGCGACGTCGTCGCCGAGTTTGTAGACCGCGGCGTCGCTTGACGAATCGAACCCAACCAGCACATTCGGATCGCCGG
>JACQUF010000317.1 GCA_016210435.1 Chloroflexota bacterium | reverse complement strand
TTAGGTACTTCAATGCCCACGAGCGATTCGCCCGGTATGGGTGATTCGAACCGGATGTTCGGGGAGGCGAGTGCGAGCGCGAGGTCCTTCTCGCGCGCCAGGATGGTGTCGACCCTGACACGCTTGCGATTGGCCTCCTCATCCTCCCATTTGCTGTCGTTTCGACCGGGCTTGTAGCGCGAGCGCTCCCATCCCGGCGCGATGCCGTACATGGTCACGACCGGGCCGGCCGTAATCTGGGTGATCTTGACGTCCACGCCGTGTTCGGCAAGCGTTTCCACAATCAGGTCGCTGGTTGCCTCGATCTCGGCCTGCGGAATCTGCGGCGGCCTGCCGAGCTTGAGAAGATCGAGCCCCGGCAATTTCCAGTTGTAATTGGGTATCAGTGGCCGAGGCGGGACAGCGGCGGGCTTTGAGATCGCTCCCATGCGTTCATGTCCCGGCAAACCGGGCGATGGGGTGACCGCCACTGTCCCCGCGATCTCGGGCGCCCTGGTCGCCGCGGCCGCATCTGAGGGCGCGGGGGCGTTGCACTCCTGCTCCTCGGTCATGGATTCATCGGCCAGCTTCCGGGTTCGAGGCTGGGTGACCGTAATGCAAGGGTTCTCCATCAGCGACGCCTCGGTCTCGACCGCGGCGAGCGCGGCCAGTCTTGCGTCCTCGCGCGCCCGGTGGCGCCGTTCGGTACGTTCCGCGAGGCGAACGCGCGCTGCCTGGAAAGCATGCGCGACGAAAACCGAGGTTGCCGCGGCGAGCTGCGCGACCATGTTTGCGACTCGGAATGCCTGGAAGGGCCAGAGGACGGCGCCCGCGATCGCCGCCACGCCAGCGACGCGCAGAGAAGCAAGAAGCAGATGGGCTATGCCCGGGCCGTCGTCCGGCCACTCGAACGGGGCCCTTGCAAGCAGCCTTCCCAGATGCCCACCGGTGGTTACCTGGCCGAGCACCGTCTCGAACGGATGGTTGAACATCCCGAGCAGTCCGGTTGCAGCAATCGCCCCAGCGAATGCCCCGGCCATGATCTGCCACGCCCGGATGATTCTGCCTGGCGATGACACCGCCAGGTAGAGGAACACGGCGAACCAGGTCCCAACCGGGACGATTCCGAGGCCCAGCCAGCTGATCAGCGCTTGCCGCCAGATCAGCAGCGACGCCAGAAGGAGAAGAACGGAAACCGTCAGATAGCGGCCAGACGGGGTGGCTACAAGGAAGCCAAGGAACCTGAGTCTCGAAGCCCCCGAGGGACCTTTCCGGCCCAGGCTCGTTGATCGCACAGTGGAAGCAGCCCTAGAAATCGATGATCACCGGCGTGATTAGCGGCCGGCGGCGCGTTCGCTGGTAAAGAAAACGGCCGACGGACGACTTGATGGTCCCTTCCAGTCGGCTCAACTCTAGGCGGTCTTCTTTCGAGCGTTCAAGGTCGGCGGACAACTGTTTTAGCGTGTCCTCGTAGAGTTTGGGCGCGTCATCCACGTGGACGAAGCCGAGCGAACCGATCCTGGGTTCGCCAACGATCTTCCCGGTCCGCCGTTCCAGGGCTACCGCGACGGTGACGATGCCATCCCTGGACAGGGCCTGCCGTTCCGTAATCACGTTCCCGCGCTCGTCCCACTCTCCCAGGCCGTGGACATGGATCTGGCCCGCGGGCGCCTCGCCAACGATCTGGCCGCTTTCATCTGAGAGCTCCAGGATCTGGCCGTCCGTGATCAGGAAGACGCTTTCCTCCGGGACGCCCTGGTCAAGGGCGAGCTCCGCATGAGCGCGAAGCATCCGGTACTCGCCATGCACTGGGATGAAGTAGCGCGGTTTCGCCAGGTTTATCAGCGCTCGGAGCTCATCGCGTTGCGCGTGGCCGTGCACGTGGACGACGTTGCCCCGGTGGGTGATGACCCGGACGCCATGGCGCGCCAGCCCGTTCACGGTGTCATACACCGCGGTTTCGTTGCCCGGGATGGGCGTCGCGGAGACGATCACGGTATCGCCGGGACGCAGCTTGACGTCGGGATGCTCGCCGTTGGCGAGGCGCACGAGCGCGGATTCCGGCTCACCCTGGCTGCCGGTCGTCATGAAGATGACCTGGTGGTCCGGCAGGCTTGCGGCTTCTGCGATCGAGATAAGGACCCCCTCGGGAACGTCAAGGTGGTTCAGGTCGCGCGCGATTCGTACCAGGTTCTGCATGCTGCGCCCGAGAAGGGCCACGCGCCTTCCCGCGCTGCTTGCCGCATCGAGGACGATCTGGACCCGTGCGATCTGGGATGCGAAGCTGGCGACATAGATCCTGCCGGTTGCTTCAGCGACAAGGCGGAACAGGCTCTCCGCCACGAGCCGGTCGGAAGAGGATGAACCTTCCTCGTCGGCATACGTCGAATCGGCGAGAAGCGCGAATACGCCGTCGGCGCACAGCCGGGACAACCGGCCGAAATCGAACGGGTCGCCGATGATCGGATCGTGATCGATTTTGAAGTCGCCGGTGTGAAGCACGGTCCCGAGAGGCGTTCGCAGGGCGATTCCCATGGCGTCCGGGATGCTATGGCAGACGTTGAACCACTCGGCCTGCAGGCCGCCCAGCCTGACGGGGCTCCCGGCTACCGCCACTCTCAGGTCCGCGCCGTTGAGGCGGCCGTGTTCCTTCAGCTTTTCGCGGATGATCTCGAGCGCCATGCGAGGCGCGTACACGGGCACATGCAGATCGCGGAGTACCCAGGGCAGCGCGCCAATGTGGTCCTCATGACCGTGAGTAATAAGCACCGCTCTTACGTCGTCGACGCGGTTGAGCAGGTAGGAGACGTTCGGGATCACCATCTCGATTCCGAGCATCTCAGACGATGGAAACTGGACTCCCGCGTCGATTACAACGACGTCCGGCCCGCATTCGACAACCAGCATGTTTCTGCCGATTTCGCCCAGACCTCCCAGCGGCACAATCCGGACCTTCGATGCGCTTGTCTTTGAATCCCTGAGTGTCACTTCATTCCTCGAAATGCCGGGCGGAGATGGGCAGGCTTAGAAGAGGGAGAGCTGCTGGCGCGAGTCCTGCGAAGTTGCCAGGCCGGCGTCGTCCTGAGGTCCTGGCTGGCTACCGGTGGGACCGGTCGCCCTGGCTTGGTGCGCCGAAGGCGTCTGATCGGCGAAGGAGGAGGCGCCGGCCGCGACGCGAAGAGATTCGATCACGGCCTCCGGGAGACGCCGAAAATCTGCTTCGAGCGCGGACCGGACCGCGGTTGATCGCAGGGCGGCAGCCGGGTGATAGAGAGGCAACAGCACGATGCCCCGCCACCGCAAAATCCGCCCGTGCTCTGCCGAGATCCGCGCTTCGGGAATGAAGCGCGCGAGCGAATGCCGCCCGAGCGTTGCGATTACGCGGGGACGCAGGAGGCGGATCTGATCCTCGAGGAACGGCGAGCAGGCGGCAAGCTCTTCGGGCGCGGGTTCCCGGTTTTCCGGCGGGCGGCATTTCACGACGTTCGTGATGAATACGTCCTCGCGGCGCAGCGGGACCGACGCCAGTAGCTCATCGAGCAGCTGGCCGGCACGTCCTACAAAGGGACGGCCTTGCTGGTCCTCGTTGAATCCCGGTCCTTCGCCAATGAACATGATCGTCGGCGAAGCTGACCCTTCGCCCGGTACGGCATTGGTCCTCGTCTGGGAGAGGGGGCACCGGGCACAGCGGCGCACCTCATCGGCAATCGCCGCGATCGAAATCCACGAACCTTTATCCGTCGGTAATTCCCTTGGACTTCAAGAACTTGTCGACGTCGGCAACAGTCCGAAG
>JACQUF010000337.1 GCA_016210435.1 Chloroflexota bacterium | reverse complement strand
GTCTGGGTGTAGACCAGCATTTCCTGCGGAATATCGCCGTGCACGTAGGCTGCCACGATGCCTGAGCGGATCGTCAGACCGGCCATGATTGCGACCGCCGTGACAGCGACCGCCGACCACGCCGCGCGGCGGCCGATCCTCCGGTTGAGCCAGTAAAAGAAGGCAAGCAGGACCGCGATCACCGACAACATGCCCCATATCAGGAAGAAGGAACCCAGGCGGTCGGCCGGGTCCCAGCGGAAGAAGATGACACGCCACAGCATGGCCAGCAGAAGTGGGAATCCGAGCAGCACGAAGATGCCGCCCCTCAGGCCGGCCTCCTTCCACCTGACCCCTGTGACGACATCGCCAAGGGATTTGGCCGCGAGGATGATCAATGGCAGCGTCACGTGAACCAGCAACCATGGCATCTTTTCGGATGCGATGCTGTAGGCAATGAATGTCGCAACCGCCCAGAAAGCCAGGAAACGTGTGAACGTATCGCCCTTGAACGCGTAGTAGAAGCCCCCGGCGATCGCTAACGTCCACGGCAGGAACTCATAGATCGACACGATGATGAAGTAGTAGTACCAGGGCTGGTTGCCGCGGGCGACGTCCTGCTGCGCGATCCAGTAACCGAGCGCCTGCCACATGCCCGAGCCCACACCGACCATGTTGGAGAAGATGGTCGTGTGGAGCAGGACGTAGATCCCCCAGAAGACCAGCAGGACGCGAAGCCACGGCCCGCGCCTCCACCTCAGGCCAACGCCAATGGAGATGAGCGTCAGGACCACGACAATCGCGATCGCTACTGCGTACCCGCCCCCGCGCGGCGCCCCCGTTACACCGCCGGGTACTCCTTCTGCAGCTGTCAGCGTGACCCCGAAGTATTTCTGGAACATCCCCGCGGCAGCCCCGACAAGCGGCAGGGTCAGCAAGCCCAGTACGAGTGCGACAGACGCCGCGGCACCCCACTCCTTCAGTGAACGCTGCCCCCAGACCCAGCGGCCGACATCGCTTCGTCCGAGGGCCACCATTCCGAGCCCGAGGATCGCGACCAGCATGTACGCGTTTTCTTTGGTCGCGAAGGCCAGTGCCAGCACCCCCGCGGCCAGGTAGAGCCATCGATTCCTCCGCTCGTCGATGTACCGCCATATCAGCCCGACCAACGCGAGCGTCCAGAAGCCCATGTAGATGTCCTCCCGGGCGAAGCGGCTGTAATAGAGGAGCGCCGGAGAAAACGCCAGCATGAAGGACGCGATGAGCGCCCCGACGTTCCCGAGGCGATGCCGGAGAAGGAGAGGCAGCAGGATGATTCCAGTGCCCAGCAGCGCTGGCAGGACCCTGACCGTGAAATCGCTGTCGCCAAACAGCCAGAAGATCCCTGCCATGCCGTGGAACTGGAACGGGCCGTGCATGAGCGGGTTGTGCTCGTAGCCACGCCCGGTATAGAACTCCCAGGAGAAGTAGGCGTGCAGGCTCTCATCGTGGTGGAGTGCACGGCTTCCCAGGTCCCATAGCCGCATGAGCAGCGCCACGGCGACGATCGAGACGTAGGCGCCGATTTCGAACCGGCGCGGCATGTCTATCCACCAGCCGCCGCCCGACTTCTGAGGCGCCCCTGCCAGCGGGGCTTCGGGCATAGCCACACCCGGGCGCGGGAGCGCCGCGGGCTCAACGGACGCAGCCACGGGCGGGATCCCCGCGGACGTCGTGGACGGCTCGGCCTCGCCGGGCACTTGCGCCTCACTGGGGCGGGGTTGCGCGGGCGGCGCCACTTCGGCCCATGAATCAGGGGGAATCGGCGCCTGGACCCAGCGCCCCCTGATCCAGCGCCCCGGCCCGCGGCCGATTTCCGGTGAAGGCCCCGCTTCCGTATTACCGCTGTTGGCTGGCAGCGTGTGGCTCCCGGATTTCGTAAATCAAGATCCCGGCCGAATCAAAGACCCGTTGTCCAATACGATCGAATTTGTCCACGTTTGCAGTTGGGTACTTGGAGAGTTCCCTCGACCCCACATATACGAACTTCGCATCGTACTTGTCGAGCAGACGCCGCGCTTCGTCACCGTCAGGTGTTACGTAGATTCGCTCAACATCGGCCTCACGGTCCTGGAAGCTGAACTCCGCACCGCGCCACTGGCGCTCATGCCCCGGCCAGTTCAGGACTGTAGGAATACCGGTCGATGATGAGATGCGGCCGAAGTCAGTGTAGCCACCTCCCACGGCCTCGACCATCGCGTCCCCTTTCTTCGCGTTAGCCCTGAGCCATTCGATCGCTGCCCGCTCGCTGGCCCCGATGTAGGCGAGACCATCGAGAGTCGGGGACTCTGCGCTTGCCTTGGTGAGCGCGGCGGCGGCGGGGTAATAGAGAGCACCTGCGAGCAGTACGAGCGCGACTACGATCCCGGCCCTGCTGATGCCAATGCGCCAGCCTGCGAGGAACCGGTGCCGGGACGACCAGTAATAGATCGCGTAGCCGCCCGCCACCGTGAGCAGCACCCAAGCCTGGTAGTAGACCTTGAAG
>JACQUF010000044.1 GCA_016210435.1 Chloroflexota bacterium | reverse complement strand
GCGCTGAACCGTTCGGCGGCGGCGTCGCCGAACTGCTCGTACAGCGCCTGGGCGAACCGCTCATAGGCGGCCTGCCTGAACTGCTCGTACAGCGCCTGGGAGAATCGCTCATAGACCGCGGCGGAGAAGCGCTCGAACGCGGCCTGCTGGAAGCGCTCGTAAGCGGCGGCTGAGAACCGCTCGTAGGCCGCCTGCTGGAAGCGTTCGTAAGCTGCCGCGGAGAACCGCTCATAGGCTGCGGCGGAGAAGCGCTCGAACGCGGCCTGCTGGAATCGGACTGTCTCGGAGGTCGGTGCGAAGATTCCAGCTTCCGCCCATTCGACCTGCGCCTTCTGAACTGGAAGGCGGTTGGCGAGCGCCCCGGCGTCGCCGCTGGTAACCCGCAACAGGTAGATCCGCGTGCCCGGGAACTGCTTCTCCACGACTGCGGAGTAGTAACCCTTGCCGGTCCCGCTCGAATACTGCCAGGTAGAGATCTTCTGGAGCAGCCACTCGATCGTGGCGCCGGACTTGAGCTTTACCACGACGTGCGTGTAGGAGACGTGGGAGTCGCCGCCGGAACCGGCCTGGATCGAGGTGAGGCCTTCGTCCGCGCGGGCAACGCTGGCAACGGAACCCGGGAGCGCGATCGCTGAAATGAGAGCGGTGACGACCGCGAGTGAGCCGAGGAGCCGCGCCCACAAGCGCAACGTCCCGTGTCGCGGCGACTTGCCCGGTCGTCGATCCGCCGCGGTTGCCTGAGGCGCCGGGCGGTCTTGCCGGCGCTCGCTATTCCCGTTTCCCGCCACGGACATGAGCTGGCTCCTTTCGGGGCCTTCAGCGTTGATCGGGGATTATTAGACGGGAAAGGTTGGGGTAAAAGGTGTGCCAGAGGTTGCATTCGGGGTGGCCAACAGGCGCGGCGAAATGAGCCGAAAGGCTCAGTCAGGTTCGGCCCGGGCGCCCACCGGGAGAGTCACATCTCAAACACCTCTCCCACCGGGAGAGGGTTGGGGTGAGGGCGGCAATTACCGAATGCAGGCTAGCCCGAGGGGGTGTCCTGGCGCCAGGGCGGTCTCGTGAACTACAGACTTACGCGCGCACGTGACCGCGTGAGCGCCCGCTCCGTGGCGTGCGTGAGCCGGTAAAGCGTCTGACGGTAACGGTCCGCCATCACCCGAGCCGCGACGTCGTAGACCTTGAGCCCGATGTCCGGGCGCCGCCTCAGATAGTCCTGGAGCAGCATGCGGTCGACCCGCCATAGTTCAAGGTCCGACATCGCCTGAGCGCGCGTGATGATCTTGCCTGTGCCGATGATCGCAGCGAGAGGGAACGACTCCCCGCCCTGTGTGACTCGCACTGTGATCCGCCCGACCTCCGACTCCGCGGAAAGCTCGACTTCGCCCCCGAGGACCGCGTAGACGACTTCTCCAACGGTGTCCTCCGATGCCAGAAGCGTGCCCTCGGGTATCTTCACAAACCGTCCAAGGCGGGCGATCTCCCGCACCTGCGATTCTGGAAGAGCACGGAAGATGTCCACCTTGGCGAGGGCCTTCAAGCGTTCCTGGGTCTCGCCAGGTATCTCCTCGAAAGGCGCCCTCGGGACGGCTGCACGAGGTTCGGGCGCAATAACAGCCTCGCCCCGCCGGCGTTCCATCCGCGCGCGGACCGCCGTGGCGATCTGGTCCGCCGCGTCTTCGGTCGCCAGCGTGCCGGTGTTCAACACGAGGTCGAATAGCGACGGGTCATCCGGATTCGCGTGGAACCCCCGCCTGATCAGTGCAACCCGCGCGCGGTCCCTTTCAACCAGCTCGCGGTAGGCCGGTTCGACTTCGGCGAGCCCGCGCCGGGCGATCAGGTTTTGTACCCGGGTCTCCGGCGGCGCGATCACACCGACCCGGAACGTCGCTGGAGAGCGAGGCAGCACCACACAGGCCGCCGAGTGGACGATGACGGCATCGCCCTGTTTCGAGATCTCTTTGATCTCTTCCGCAAGCGCTTTGGCGTACTCCAGATCGTCGATCTCATATGGGCGGGTCTTGGGGCCTCTGGAAGCCTCATCTACGGGCATCAGGTCGATCGCGCTCGGCGGTAAGTAGTAGGGGTCGGCGGCCCAGCCGCTGAGGGCGCCCCGCTCCGCAGCTTTTTCGAGGAATCGCTGAAATCGCTCCGACCACGTGGAAGGCCGTCGCTCACGGCTTTCGACCGCCTCGACCGTAGCGCCCAGCCTGCGGGCGACGCGTTCAAGAATCAGCCGGTCGAAGTAGTCGCAGCCAAGGTCCTCGGCGAGCCGGTGCCCGATGTCTTTGGCGCCAGCGCCTGGCTGCCCGCTGATGGCGATGACCAGCGACCCGGTTGATTCACCCCCTCGCCCCTTGAGGGAGAGGGTGGGGGTGAGGGCGGGAGATTC
>JACQUF010000313.1 GCA_016210435.1 Chloroflexota bacterium | reverse complement strand
GTCAGATCGGGCGTTGCCGCAGGCGCTTGTGTCGCGGACGGAAACGGCTCCGGGGCGCTGACGATGAAGTTGACGTCTCGTACCAGATGCGGAACTTTGCCGCCAAATACCACGACCTGGTAGCCGGGCGGGCGCAGTTCGTATCGCTTATGGTCGTCGGCCTTGATGGTGACCAGGTAAGGATGACCGCCCAGCAACGGGTCCACGAGCCCCCAACGCCCGTCGTCCACGCGAAGTTCGTAGACGGTCGGGACGGTAGACACGGACTGCGGATTGTCTACCTCTGCCAGCTCGGGTGGATACGGACCATCGGGCATGGGACCGCCGTCGTACACCAGTAGCGGATCCATCGCGAGGCGTTGGATTCGTACGGTCGCAGTCACGCCCGCTGGCAGCGCGACGTGGCCGCTCATGCCTCGCGGGATGTGAACACGTTCACCGAGGTAGCCTCCATAGCAGGAACCCGAGCCCGGTTGCGGCAGTCCAGGCGGCACCGGAGCGATGGTGGGTGGACTTTCAGGTGAAAACAAACTCGGTGCATCGCACAGCGGCTCCCCGAACCGCTCCAGCGTCTGTTCAGGGCGGAACATTTCGATATCGAGGCCGCGGTAGGCCCAGGAATAGCCCTCATTCCGCACTTGGAATCGGTGCTGTCTCGTGACTGGTAGGTAACCGGGAGCGTTATCAGGCCCGACTGCGTACTCACCCGCCCGCAGCCGAAGGCCACTTCTCTCCCAAGGCCCGTTCCCTTGTGCCCAGGATTCCAGTATCTCTGCGCGTATCACGTGGCGATCCGTGGTGAGGCGCATCAGCCGTAGCGCGACCTGATCACCGCGGTCGAGGCCGTTTACGATGCCGCTCACGCTTCCCGGCACCGCCAGTGCGTCCCTGTCTTTGCGCACCCACGCGGCCACCTCTTCCAACGAGCGCGGAACAGTTGCAGGTGAACGCCCGGTGATCATTCCGTCCAAGACCGCGAACTTGCCCCACAGCACGCCCCCGCCGGCGGTCTCGTACACCGGTCCGGACAGGTCGAGAAAGCCGCTCCGCGAAGTGAGGAACACGAGCGCGCGTTCGCCAGTCTGGAAGGTCGGCGCCCTGGTCGGCATGCGAAGCGAGATGTCCGGTCCGGAGTACAGGGCGTTGCGTATGGTGAGAGTCTCCAGTTGCGGGCCGAAGATCGCGCGCTCGACGATCGCGGTCGAGTCCTGATACCAGACCTTGTCGCCGCCCTCGCCGGCAAGTTCCTTCAGTGGGCTCACAGCCTCGATCCGACCGATGACGGCTATGTCCGCGAGTTCGACTAGCTGGTCAAGGTATTCGAACGGGGGCAGGCCTGGCGCGGGTGTCGTCGGCTGTGACTGAGCGACAGGAGTCGAGGTAACGCTCGTCCCAGGTTCGTGCTCATCCGGCGACGGAGTCGCCTCATCGGCGCACGCGGTCAGAACGATCGCGAGGATCGCTACGGTTGCGCAGGCGAGCCGACCAAGCATGGGGTTCGCGATTTCCTCCGGGTGGGCCTCGTTGAGAATGACGCTCGTCGACGAGAAAAGGTTCCACCTATCGTGACGAATTGACGACGGTCGGTCAGGCGTTACATGGCGAACGGAACCGCCCGTTTCGATGGGTTCATACCGAGTCGTGCCGTAGGCTCAATCCAGAATGCTCAGCCAGACACGCTCTCGGCCCATCACCTCTATCTCGACCCACGTATCTTGGGGGATGTCCGACGCCACCACTTCGTCGGTTCGTGACCACCACTTCTCCTGCGAGTAGCTGACGAATGACCACACCTCGGTCGCCACCCGCAGTTCCACGTCCACTTTGACATCTCGTCCATACCTAGCCTGGACCGGGACCTCGTATCTCGTCGTAGTGCGGCCGTGCTCCCGTTTGAATGGCCCGCCGTAGATACCGAATGGGTGGGGCAGGATGAACTCCACATGCTGCCGCTGTCCGAGTTCAAGGCGGGGTCGCCATCCGATCCTTTGATCTCGAAACATCACGTTGCCTCGTTATCCGTTCTGTTTTGCTGCCGTCCACGGGATGTCCTCAGCCGCGAGCGCCATATCGAGTTCCACCATCTTGCCGAATTCGGTGGCACTGGTTCGCATTTCGTGCGGTCCCGACGGCCGGGCATAGTGCGCCTCGTTCAGCAGCTCAAGGAACTGCTCACCCCTTAGCATCGGCATCGGCAGCACCAGAGTCACCGTTTCCAGCGGCGCATCGGTCTTGACACTCACCTGATACGTATGGCTCCACCGAGGAAGCGCGAGGAACAGCGTCCAACCGAGGAACGCGCTGAAGACCACGGCTGCGGTCGACAAGCGAACGGTAGAACGCCGTGTCCTGACGATGTTCACCGCTGCAGTCACGACGAACAGCAGGACACCGCCGGTGACGATCATTCTGACCACGACCCCAATGAGCACGGCGGGGTCCGGAAATGGCCACGTCGCCCATAGGCTGTTCCCGATCAACAGGGCGCCGGTCGCGACCATCGCTGAACGTCTCGCAAGCGCTAGTCCGAACAGGAGTGCCCAGCACGGCAAGAGCAGCAAAAACAGCGCGCTCCATCCGATCGATAGCCACGCGCTGAGCGTGCCGAGGAACAGGCCGGCCACAACCACGGCGGCCAGCCGGGCCGCCACCTGTGCCGTGCGGGCCGCGCTGCGGCGTCCAGACCCTCCGCGGTTCATCCGCAGCAGGCGAGGACGATTCGGGGCCAGCCGACCACATGCCAGATGATCGCGTGTGGACCCACGTTATCGACGAATCGTAGCCACGGGTCAACCGCGGAGGACTGCCATACCCCTGTCCCAAGCCCGACCAGGAACCACGCGGCCAGTGAGTGCAGCCAGAGTAATGCACCGAGCCACAGATACACGGCGCCCGCGTGCCTTGAAGACTGCCAGAAAGCCTGGATCTTTCCGAGTTCCGGGTACGACCGAGCCCGCGCACTATGAACGATGAGCAGGACGATGCCCAGAACAATACCGGCCGGTGCCAGGGGCAGAAGGACCTCCGGTCCAAGGTTCAAGACCGCTGCGTCGTTTGTTGCCCCGTGCCCCCGGAGGACAGCGAGCTCGATTGGCCGGCCCACCGCGTAGTACAGCGTGCCAAAGACCCCGATTCCGAGGATTGAGACGATCTGTGATCTGGCGGAACCCGCGAGGAGCCGACCGAACACGATGATTGCCGAGACAACGAGCACCGCCCAGACCGGGAGGAACAGCCGGTGATC
>JACQUF010000315.1 GCA_016210435.1 Chloroflexota bacterium | reverse complement strand
GCTCCGTAGTTTGCAAGCCCCCACGCCATCACTCTGCGGTCGGGTCCCGTGATGGAAATGATATCGCCGCGGTCGAAATTGCCTGTCACCTCGACGATTCCTGCAGGCAGCAGGCTGTGTCCGTTCTGCTTCAGCGCCTTGACCGCGCCGGCGTCGACGGTCACCCCGCCCCGGCTGCTCGACACGCCTGTCAGGATCCACCGCTTCCTGCTCTCCTGCGGGCTCGCGGCGGGAAGGAAGCGAGTCCCTGCCTGTTCTCCCGCATGCAGGCGGAGCAGCACATCTGGCTCCCGTCCCGACGCGATGATCACTACGGCGCCAAAAGCGGTGGCGATTTGCGCAGCCTGGATCTTGCTTGCCATACCGCCACGGCTCCCGCCGCCAAGCGAAGGACCAGCGATATTGACGATGTTATCGTCGATCTCCTGCACTTCGGGGATCAGACGCGCTTCTGGATCAAGGTGCGGGTCGCGGCTGAAAAGGCCTTCAACCTCTCCGAGCAGGACGAGCACATCCGCGTCGATGGAGTTCGCGACCATCGCAGACAGGCGGTCGTTGTCGCCGAATACCTCGTCTTCCAGTTCCTCAACAGCGACTACGTCGTTTTCGTTTATGACCGGAACGACACCGAGGGACAGGAGCCGCTCGAGAGTGTTGCGAATGTTCAGGTACCCGAGCCGGTTTTCCAGGTCCCCGCGCGACAGCAGCGCCTGGGCTACCGCGAGGTCATGCCTTGCGAAGTGGTGCTCGTAGATCCCCATCAGCTTCGACTGGCCGATCGCGGCCAGGACTTGCCGCGATGCCACGCCCTTTCGCTCCAGCGAGAGTCCTCTTTCGCTGAGCACTGAGCGCCCCGCCGCGACAGCGCCGGATGTGACGAGAAGTAACTCGACGCCGCCCTTTCGCAGCATCGACATCTGCCGCGCCAGGTTCGAGAGAACGTCCTGATCTACCGCATCGGAGTCGCCCGTGAGCAGGTTTGTGCCCACTTTGACGACGATACGGCGCCAGCGTGTGGTGTCGTGGCCGGGCGCGCTCGACCGGGGGGATATTCGGGAACGAGATGGCATGGCTCCGCGCTGTATCCGTCGGATGTGTAAGAACCCGGGTCGATTATAGGGTCCGGTGTTACTATCTCAGTGAGGCCAGCGTTCGTTCTGCTGGCCGTTTGGTGTTTTTGCTTGTCGCTCCGGCCTTATCTGAAGCTGGTTGAGGATATCCTCCCCGCCGTGCCGGACGGGGCGGTCGCGCGCGCCCGGAAAACTGTGGCCATCAGCGTCCCGGACGCGGCCACCGCGATCGTGGCGGCAGCGCTCTGGGACCGGTTGCGCCGGCCGCTCTTCCTGGTGACCCCGCATCCGGAAACGGCACGGCGCATCGTCGATCAGCTGCCGGTGTGGTGCGGCGACGACGCGCCGGTATTCCATTTCGCAGAATCGGAAGTCCTGCCGTTCGAACGCCTGATCCCCGACAGTCCCGCGATCCACGCCCGGCTGCGCGCGCTGGCCGCGCTGGCGGCGTGGTTGCCCTCATCTGCCTCGGAGGCAGATTCCTCGGTCCCGCTCGGGGCAGGCTCCTCACCCGCCCACGCGGGCGAGGGGACTATTCGCTCTCACCCCCGCCCTCTCCCGACGGGAGAGGGGAGCGACCGCCCTGCCTCCTCCACCTCGATGGGGGAGGACGAAGCAGAGGGTGGGCGCGCCGCCCGCCCACCGATCGTCGTCTCGTCCGTTTCCGCCGCCAACCGGCTCGTCCTCGATCCTGAGGCTTTCCGCGCCGCGAGCCACACCGTTCGCACCGGCGCGTCGCACAACCTCGAAAAACTTGTCGAGCGGTGGGTCGCGATGGGCTACGAGATGAAGCCCAGCGTCGAAGGACCCGGAACCGCGAGCCGGCGTGGCGGGATACTGGATATCTTCCCGATCACAGACGATGACCCCTCGCGGATCGAATTCTTCGGCGATGAAGTCGAGAGCATCCGCAGGTTCGATCCCGAGACGCAGCGTTCGACGGTTGCGACCGGCGAGGTCACGGTTGTCCCGGCGAGAATCACGCTGCCCGGGCTGGCGTCTCACGAGGAGGCCCAGCGACTGGCTGGCAGGCTCGATTTTGGAACCTGCGAGCCCGAATCCTTTGAGCGCATATCTGCCGAGCTCGGACAGCTTCTAAGGGGCGAGGTGCCGGACTGGCTGGCGTTCTACTCCGGGTTTTTCGACAGGTCGAGCGTATTCGACTACCTGTCAGCTGACGCCCTCGTGGTCGTGCTACGCGCTGCGGAGGTCGAGGACGTCTCCAAGCACGCCGACGAAAGGCTGGGCGAACATCGGCTGGCGAAGGAGCGAAGGGGAGAGATCCCTCGCCACTACCCGCAGCCGCACCTCGAATGGGGCTTCCTGTCGGATGCTTTGAAAGCGCACGGCCCGGCGGTCGCTATTTCGCCCTGGGGAATCGACGACCTCGAATGGGCCGGCCCGGGCGGTGCGGTCCGGCTGCCGTTCGCGCCCGCGCCGGTAACCGGCGGCCGAGCGGAGCGGCTCTGGGAGTGGCTGCAGGACCCTCCGAATCGTTCCGGCCGGGTCCTGGTCCTGACCCAGCATGCCGAGCGAGTGCGAGAGCTGGCAGTCGAGCACGGCATCGGACTGGCGATGCCGGAGCATTTGGGCCTGCCGCCGGCCGGATCCGTGGTTGTCGAGGAGGGCAGCCTCCGCAAAGGCTTCACGCTCGCTCCCGCGGAAGCTCCACCATTCACGCTTTTTACCGACTCCGAGCTGTTTGGCGTTTCCAGGGAACGCCGTCCGGTGCAACGCCGGTATCGACGGCGGGCCGCCCAGCTCAAGGACCTCCAGCCGGGAGCGTACCTGGTCCACATCGAACACGGCATCGGCCGGTTCATCGAGATAGTCATACTCGATGAACAGAGCAAGCGGGAATATCTGCTGCTTGACTACGCCGAAGGCGACAAGCTTTACGTCCCGATGGACCAGCTCGACCGCCTGACCCCGTATCACGGAGGAGGCGACGACCCTCCAAAGCTAACCCGCCTTGGAACGCAGGAGTGGGTCCGGGCGAAGGCGCGCGCTCGCCGGGCGACTGAACAGCTTGCCGCTGAACTGCTTGCGTTGTACGCGGCAAGGGCCGCGACGCCGGGCTTCATTGCCAGGCCGGATTCGCCGTGGCAGGACCAGCTCGAAGCAAGTTTCCCCTACGAGGAAACGCCGGACCAGATGACGACGATCGCCGAAGTCAAGAAGGACCTGGAGGCCGGGCATCCAATGGACCGGCTCGTCTGCGGCGATGTCGGCTACGGGAAGACCGAAGTCGCAATCAGGGCAGCGTTCAAGGTCGTGCAGAGCGGGCGGCAGGCAGCCGTGCTTGTGCCGACAACCGTGCTTGCGCAACAGCATCTCGCCACATTCAGGGAACGCCTCGGTGCTTTCCCAGTCACGGTCGAGGCGCTGAGCAGGCTACGGAGCGACCAGGAGCAGCAGTCGACCCTGGAGAAAATCGCGAGCGGCGAGCTCGACGTCGTGATCGGCACGCATCGCCTGCTGCAACGGGACGTGCATTTCAAGGACCTCGGTCTGGTCGTGATTGACGAGGAGCATCGCTTCGGGGTGGTCCACAAGGAGCGCCTGAAGCGGATGCGCAAGGAGGTTGACGTGCTGGCCATGAGCGCCACGCCGATCCCGCGCACGCTCTACCTATCGCTCTCGGGGATCCGTGACATGAGCCCGATCGACACGCCCCCGGAGGATCGGCTCCCGATCAAGACCTACGTGTCCGAAGAGAGCGATGAGCTCGTCCGCGAGGCGATTCTGCGGGAGCTCGACCGCGGGGGGCAGATCTTCTTCCTGCACAACCGCGTGAAGACGATCGAGTACGTGACCGACCGTCTGATAAAGCTCGTACCAGAGGCGAGGTTCGAGTTTGGCCACGGGCAGATGCCGGAAGACGAGCTCGAGCGCGTGATGATGGAGTTTGGCGAGCACAAGTTCGACGTGCTCGTGTGCACCACGATCATCGAATCGGGCCTAGACCTTCCCAATGTGAACACGCTGATCGTCGACCGCTCGGACCGCTTCGGCCTCGCGCAGCTCTACCAGTT
>JACQUF010000314.1 GCA_016210435.1 Chloroflexota bacterium | reverse complement strand
GCTGTCGAAGTACGTCACAACGCGGATGTTGTTGACCTTGCATTCGTACTGCCGCAGGTCCAGGACGCGCTGAACCGAGCGAGCCGCATCAAAGGGGCGCTTCGCATGTTCACGGCGACGCGCAAACGACAGCAGGTTGTCCACGATCCTGCCCGCCCGCCGCGCTTCGGTCGCGATTGCCTCGATGTCCCGGCGGGTGACTTCATCGAGGTCCTGGCGAAGAAGCAGCTGGGAGAAACCCATGACCGCGGTGAGCGGGTTGTTTAGTTCATGGGCGACCCCCGCGGCCATTTCGCCAACTGCCACCAGCCGCCGGGATTCCATAAGCTGCGTATCCCGAAGGTGGTCGGCGGTGACGTCATCAACGGTTACAAGGACACCGTGGCCCTCGTCCAGGTTGATGCGCGCTGCGGAAACCTTGAAGCGTCGCGTCTTGGCGCCCGGCCGCGCCGGATCGGGTGGCTGCATTTCAAGCTCGCATTCCCGAGCCGACCCACCACTCGCCAACACTGACCGCAGCAACTCTTCGAGGCCCGCCGGATTGAAATCGCCGATGATCGGTTTGTCGGGATTCAGTCCGGGCACGATCGCGTGGAGACGTGCGTTGCACGCCACGATGTTCAATTCGGAGTCGAGCAATGCAACCGGGTGGTTGATTGCGTCGACGAACGACGCGTGCGCCGTGCCGTTTCTGGCCGGCGCCGCGGCTTTGCGCGCTCGAGTGCTTGCTTGTGCCATCGTCATCCGTACCGGAGCGCTTTTAGCTCGTCGAGCAGCGCGCGTGCGTTCCTGGCAACCTCTTCCATCGTGAGCGGAGCGAGGAACGGCTCATAGACGTTGGCATTCAGGTTTGCGCCCTCAGCTTCCTCGGTGAAAATCTGCATGAGCTGGAGCGTGCGCGGGTCGTTTTCCGCAGTCGGCGTCGCCGCTGCCCCGGCGGGGGCGTGGCCCGCGTCCGCCGCTCCCGGGGTCGCCCCGGCTTCCGCGGGCGGGGCGGCCGGGGCGCTCGCGGGCGTCTGTGTCTCGGGCATTGGCGCCTCCTTCGGTCTCGGTTCACCCGCGGGGGATTCGGCGACTGCAATCGGCTGCTCGGGTGCAGCTGCGGCCGGCTGGTTCTTGGCTTCTGGCTTCGATTTCTTGAACATCGACATGTCTGCTACCCCGTCTTCTGATAGCTGGCTATGTGGGATTCGCAATGATCGTCTTGAACACCGAATTCGCCATACCCGGAATGACCGCGATCAGGCCCCCAGTGATCAGGAACATGACCGCGAAGGAAAATGCCATCTTCAGCCGGTGGCCACCGGCGACAATCGAGCCGACCGCGCCGTTGGCGACGGTAAGTGCCGTAGCGACGACCATCACAAGCAAGTTCAAAAAGTCGATGTTCAGACTTGAAAACGCGCCAAGCGCGGTCACTGCGCTCGTAGCGACCGTGTTCTCGACCCCGCTGGGCACGCCGAGTTCAGGCGTGGACGCCTGCTTCAACAGTGTTGTGGCGAAGAGGGCGAGTACGTTGATGATGAAGACGAGCAGGCCGATGATCGAAGCGTGGAGTGGCGCCAGCAGGTACCCGAATGTGGCGGAGACCAGCGCGCGCTTCTCGCGCAGGACCGCGATCTTTGACGCGTAGAACGAGGCGTTGCGTCCGATTTTCGCGGGGTCGCCGCCCGCAGCGATCGCGTGCGTGAAGATGGTGACGGTCCGCTCTACAAGCTCTGAACCGCTGTCCTTTACGAATCGGTCCCAGCAGATCTCTGATTTGATTCCCGCTTTCAGCCGGATCTCGAGGGTGCGCAGGTCGTCCGCCAGGGCAGGCATCGACCGTCGGTCGATCTTTCCGAGCGCCTCGGTAACCGTCGTGCCTATGGCTGAGGTGACGCCGCCCAGCAATCTGACGAGCGGGGCGACATCGTTGTCGCGTTTCGTCATCCGCCGGCCGTCGAGCGTCATCAGCAGGCCGCATGGGAGCAACGAAAGGCCGAGCGCCATGAACGCGGGGCCGATTCCTGCAACGATCCAGAGCAGGGCCGCGACCGCAGCCCCGGCCGGGAAGACAGCCTTGAAAAGCGTCGCCGCCAAACGCTGGTACGGCGAAGTCAGGCCGCCACGTCGCGCGAAGACCTCCTTCGGCGTGCTGGTATAGAGAATCCACGCTCCGATGCCGATGACGCCGCAGCCCGCGGCGGATACGGCAACCAGGAACCCGGTCCCGATGGAATAGATCATCATCGAGATGATCGAAACGATGACGACCAGGCCGACCGAAACGACTAGGGCGGTGTAACCGTCGGTCCATTTCTTAAGGGATTCCACGTCGCGCTCGTAGTGGGCCGCGTACTGGTCCGCAAGCGCGGCTGCCTCACGGGTCAGGAAGTCGGCTTCGTCTTCACCTGACGCGAGGGACCCCGCGATCCTGAGTAGCAGCGACGAGACTTCAGGGTTGTTGGTGCGTTCGGCGACCATGCGGCAAGCTTCCGCGTAGTCGATCGCAAGCTTGTCGGCAAGGCTCTGAACGTCCTTGAAATATTGCGTGGAGGTGAGGTTGAGCTGCGCCGCGTCCGCGAACAGCTTGCCCCGCGACACCCTGGCGGTCGCCAGAGAGGCCATGTACGAGAGGTGCATGAACATGTCGAAATGAAGCTGCCGCTCGTCGTCCGGCAGCTTCGCCCGTACTTCGCCCGCCTGGGCCGCGTCCACTTCCTTGCGGTGGAATCTCGCCCGGATCGCCTCCAGCATCAGAAGACCCCCTCGCGGTTGGCTTTCGCCAGCACTTTGTAGAGGTCGTAGAACCCCGTGACGCCCTGGTCGGCCAGCTTTTCGAGCACGCGCGCCCTGCGCTGGAGGAGGGTGTAGACCTGGCGCCGCTTGGCGAAGGGATAGCCCCGGTTCACCGCGATCTTGTGCTCCAGGACGTAACTGTTCATGTTGCCGGAGAACTCGAACGCGTCAGTCGCGGGATCCCATTTGAATGCTTCCACGAAGGAGAACGACCCCGTCTCCGAGTCATACCCGACGATTTCGTTGATCGAAAGGGCGCGGCGGCCCGTCTTGCCGTTGGGAAGCCTGACCGCCATCTGGATCACGACGACGTTCAAGTTATCCACGTACGTCTTTGGAACGTTGATGGGGTGGCCGGTGAGACGCTGGATAAGCTTCTGGACGGTTGAAGCGTGGAACGTTGCCATGCAAGGATGCCCGGTCTGCATGGCCTGGAAGGCAATCGCACCCTCTTCGCCTCGGATCTCGCCGATGATGATCTCGTTGGGGCGCTGACGAAGGGCTGCCTTGAGCAGATCGAACATCCCCACGCCAGAATCGGTTTCGCCCGGTTTTGGCTTCCGCGTGACTTCGCGGATCCAGTTCTGGTGGGGCAGCTGTACTTCGGCGGTGTCCTCGATCGAAACGATCTTGGCGCTCGGCTCAATGAACGTCGTGAGCGCGTTGAGCAGCGTTGTCTTCCCGGACGCGGTCTCGCCGGACACGAAGATGTTCAGGCCGTCCTCGATGACCAGCGACAGGTAGGCGGCCATCGTCCAGCTGATGCTGCCCCATTTCACGAGCTGCGTAACGCTGATCGGTTCGTCAAAGGTCTTCCTGATCGAAAAGTTGCTTCCGCGGGTCGAGATGTCCTTGCCGAAGACGATGTTGATACGTGAACCATCGGGT
>JACQUF010000312.1 GCA_016210435.1 Chloroflexota bacterium | reverse complement strand
GTCCGCGCCGCGGCCAAGAATTTCCCCGACGTCATAGTGGTAGTCGATCCCACCGACTACACGCGAATCAGCGAAATGCTCTCAAAAGACGGCGTCCCCATCGAGAAGCGACGCCAGCTTGCCGCGAAAGCGTTCCAGCACGTGTCTGTATACGACAGCGTGGTGGCCGATTACCTGCGAGGCGCAGACCCGGAACCTCCCCTGGAGCTTTCCCTGGGCTGGCGACTCGTAACCCGTCCGAGGTACGGGGAGAACCCGCACCAGGCTGCCGGCGTTTATGCCTCTCCGGGCGAGACGGGCGGAGTCGTGAATGCCGTGCAGCTACACGGTATCGAGATGTCCTATCTGAACTACTTCGATGCTGACGGCGCGTGGTCGGCAGCCGCCGCGTTTCCGCAGCACGCGGCATCGATCGTGAAACACGCCAACCCGTGCGGCCTCGCGGTGCACACGGATCAGGCCGAGGCATACCGCAGGGCGCTGGCCGGCGATCCGGTTTCCGCATTCGGCGGGATAGTCGGGTTCAACTCGATCGTGACGGCGGCGACGGCGAAAGCGATGAAAGGCGTCCTGTTCGACGTCGTCGTCGCGCCGGACTACGAGCCTGCGGCGCTGGAAACGCTGCGTTCCAGACGCCGCACTCGTGTCCTTAAGGTCTCGGCGGCTGCGACCCAGAAATGGAATGTCCGTACGGTATCCGGCGGCGCGCTCATCCAGGCGCCAGACACCGGGGAGGACGTCTCATCGTCCTGGAAGATAGTGACGAAACGGCAGCCCACACAGAAGGAACTGGCTGACCTCGAGTTTGCCTGGCGGGCGTGCAGGTTCGTTCATTCGAACGCGATCGTCCTTGCGAAAGACCAGATGCTGACCGGAATGGGCGCAGGACAGCCGAACCGGGTCACCAGCGTCTTCCTGGCGGCGCGCGTCGCAGGTGACAAAGCGAAAGGCTCGGTCCTGGCTTCGGACGCCTACTTCCCGTTCCCCGATGGGATCGAAAGGGCGGCCGAATCAGGCGTCACAGCCGTGGTACAGCCGGGGGGCTCCGTCAAAGACGACGAGTTGATCGCGGCTGCAGATCGGCTGGGGCTTGCGATGGTATTCACCGGCAAGCGGCACTTCCTGCACTAGAAGTCATCCCGAAATGCCTGGCATTGGCGAGGGCTCTCACCCCAACCCTCTCCCAGCGGGAGAGGGGACTTTCGGGACACCTCCCAGGGGGTAGCGACCAGCAATGCCGGTTTCGGTCGATGTCGTGATACCCGTCCTCAACGAAGAGCGGCAACTCCCGGAGTCGATTAGGAAGCTGAACGATTTCCTTTCGTCGCAGCCGAATCGAACGTGGCGGATCCTGGTCGCCGACAACGGTTCGACGGACCGGACCCCGGAAGTCGTGACGGAACTGGCCAGGGAAATCCCCAACCTGAAGTTGACGCGCCTCAAGCAACGCGGGCGCGGCAGAGCCGTCAAGAAGGCCTGGCTCGAGAGCGACGCGGATGTCCGCTGCTATATGGACGTAGACCTGTCGACCGACATGGGTCACCTGCCGGCGCTGGTCAGCGCGATCGCCGACGAGGGACATGACGTCGCAATCGGTTCGAGGCTCGCCCCTGGATCCGTCGTGACGGGCCGGACATTGAAACGCGAGATCACATCGCGCGGCTACAGTTGCCTGTTCCGGGGCATGTTCTTCACGAAATTCCGGGACGCACAATGTGGGTTCAAGGCCGTGAGCGCCAGGACGGCGGCGGCGGTCCTTCCGCTGGTCAGGAACACCGGCTGGTTCTTTGACACGGAGATGTTGATCATCGCCCAGCATTCAGGCTTCAAAATCAAGGAGATTCCCGTGCATTGGACCGACGATCCGGACTCGCGCGTGAAGATCCTCAAGACTGCCTACGAAGACGTCAAAGGCCTGCTGCGCCTCAGGTTCGGTGGCATACCGCGTCCGCCCCGAGCATCTTGACCCCCATTTCTCATACCAATAGAGTGGGCCGACGACATGTGGGCCCTATCTCAGGAACGAAGAACCGGATCCAGCGCAATCCCGCGGGAGTTTGATGTCGGGCGACCGGTACTGGTCGGCGACACCGCGGATGCGTATCTGCATCGAACGCTGGCGATATTGCGCAACGAAGGCCTCAACCCCGAGGTCGTGATGCAGTTCGTCCCCGAACGAAAGGGGACCATCTGCGGGATGACGGAAGTCAGGGCGCTTCTCACGAAGGTCCTTCCCGAGAACGCGCGGGAGGTGTGGGCAATCGACGACGGAACCGACGTCGAGCCCGGCCTGCCGATCCTTCGCATCAAGGCGCCCTACGCATCGTTCGGCCTCTACGAAACCGCGATCTGCGGGATGGTCGCCCAGTCGACAGGATGGGCAACCGCCGCCCGTGAATGCGTGGAAGCCGCCGGTGGGATCCCTGTCGTGTCGATGGGCGCCCGGTACGTGCATCCTACGGTCGTTGGCGTTCTCGACTACGCCGCGATCGTCGGCCGCTGTGTGTCGGCCACATCTGTGATCGGGTCGCGCATGGCTGGCCTCACGCCGTCAGGGACGATGGCCCATTCGCTCGTGCTGATCATGGGAGATACGTTGAAGGCCGCGCAGGCCCTTGACCGGCATATGCCGCCGGAAGTCCCCAGGGTGGCGCTCGTCGATACTTTCCGGGACGAAGCCCAGGACGCGATCGAAGTCGCGAAGGCACTCAACGAAAAATTGCGGGGGATTCGCCTCGATACGGTGAGGGAGCGTGGTGGCGTGACGCCCGCGCTGGTGAAGGAAGTCCGGGCGCGGCTGGATCAGGCGGGCTTCGGTCACGTCGACATATTCGTCACCGGAGGCCTCGACCCAGGGAAGATCCGCGCGTTTGTTGAAGAAAAGGCGCCCGTAAGTGTGTTCGGGGTTGGGCGCCACATTGCCGGCGCCCAACCGATTTTCATCAACGCCGACATACACGAAGTCGCGGGACAGCCGATCGCGCGCCGTGGGCGAATTCCTGGAATTACCCCGAACCCGAAGCTGGTCCGGATTCTGTAACGCGACATCCCCTCACCCTCACCCTC
>JACQUF010000009.1 GCA_016210435.1 Chloroflexota bacterium | reverse complement strand
TCCTGGCACAACACCATCTGTTTCCACGACGGTGTGTTGTAGGTGCTGGTGTTGAAATATGTGTCGTTCATTTTCGCGTGGGCCTTGGCGATGTGGCCGTCAGAGTAGACCCATATCTGCGCCAGGCCAAGCCATCCGGTGGCCCCGTACTTCTTATTGCACACCTCGGTGCGGCCGAGCCCCCTCGTTGGACTGTTGCTACAGCCCGTGCCGGCCACTATCGTCGTGTCCAGGTCGTAAGCGACAGACCAGTCCCCTGACACCGCCGCGTGATAGAGATCCCACTCGGCTGTAGTGAGGTTATCGCCCAGCTTCAGGGTGAACGTGTCGGTCTGTACCGCCCAGTGGTAGTTGCCCCATGCGTGGTTCGCACTCGCGTCGCCTGTGGCGAGCAGGGTTGGCATCAGCGCCAACATCAATGCACCTATGACATACAAAAATGGTCGCCTTACCAAAGAATGCCTCCACATACGCCTCATATCGACTCCTCCGCAAGCGGCCGCACGCTTTATGTGCGCGGCGAGTACGAGCCCCTTCTCGGATCGCCGTTAAGGTATCACCCGAAGGGCGCCGACGGCACGGACCTAACCGGGTGATTTTCGGGTGATCCGCCTTTCCTGCTCGTGACTATTTTCACGAATAATCGATGGCCAACTTCAATACACCAAAATCGCGACCCTGCTTCGCCGCCGCGCCTCACACCTCCAAGCCAGGGAAGCCACCAAGGGCGGAGGATTTAAAGCCGAAGCTCGTGCCGTGGGCGGGCGAGCCCATCCGCGACCCTCGTGTCCTTCATGAACCTGAGAAGCATTCCATGCAAGTTCCGGGCAACTTCCAGGTACCCCCCTATCACGTTGCGGGACTGCTTTGGATCCTCCTTCAGGTCGTAGAGCTCCGTCCTCCCCTTTTCGACGCTGTAAAGAAGCGTCCACTGATCGGTCGTCACGGTCGTAACAAGCCCTGCCATCAGCGGCCGGCTGATGTTGTCGACTGACTGGACGCGGTCGCCCGGGTTGGCGAACGGAATCGTGCTGATCGTGAACTCACGGCCGCTCGGGTTCTTCCCCGTCACCGCTGGCAGCAACGACCTTCCTTCGACCCACCTCGGAATCGATTGGCCAACGATGTCGAGCACGGTCGGCATAACATCAACAGCGGACGACATACGCGAATACGTTCCCGGCCTTTCGCCGGGCAGGTGGATCAGCAACGGCAGCGCGGTGATCTCTTCATACAACGGAGAGTGGTCCCACTGCGCGTCCGGATCGCCGTGCTTGTACAGCCTCCCGTCCGGCCGCCTCGCAAAGGTCATCTTGCCGAACCGCCCGCCGTGCTCGCCGAAATAGAAGCCGTGGTCGGAAGTGAAGATGATTGCGGTCTCACCGGCGATCCCGCAGTTCTCTATCTTGCGAAGCAGGTAGCCGATCCAGTTGTCGACCATCGTAATCTCGCCGCAGTAGGTGGCGAGCGCCTTCTTCACAGTGGCCTCCGACATGCCATCGACATCTCTCCAGATCGCGTATGGAGGCTGGACGACTTCCCCGTCGTAGCCGGGCATGTAGAGCTCGGTGTAGTAGGGCGGCGCATCCCAGGGCTCGTGCGGGTCCCACGTATCGACATAGAGGAAGAACTGCTCCCTGTAGTGGCGCTCGAGCCAGTCGCCTGCCCGGATCATCGTCTGGGCTACGTTCCGGTCGGATTCCTTTCGCCACCACGCAACGACGTCCCTGGACTCGTGGTGTCCCTTCCTCTGGACTCGAGTCGGCGAACCTTCCTGCCCTTGCACAGTGAAGAACGTCTGGAACCCGCGGTCGTAGTTAAACCCGTGCCTCCAGTAGAACGGGGTGTCAGCGACTGCTGCGGTGTGCAGCCCCGCGTCGGCCAGCACCTGGGAGAGGGTTATCACGTCTGCCGGAAGCGGTTCCCAGCCCATGAACGACATCGTCCATCGACCCGTGTGGTGATCGGCGCGGGTCGGCATGGTCGGGAACCCGGCGATGTAATGGCGCTCGAATCGCATGCTTCGGGCGGCCAGGGCATCCAGCGAGGGCGTTCTTATGTACGGGTGCCCGTAAGAGCCGAGATGGTCCTTGCGGAATGTGTCCGCGACGATCCAGACAACGTTCACCGTTCGCCCTCACCCACACCCTCTCCCGCCGGGAGAGGGTCATGCCCGCGACCCTACCAGACCAGTGCCACGCCATCCCTGCGGGGATCCGCAGCCGCGACCAGCGCGCCCGATTCGCGAAGCACCTGAATCATCCCCGCGCTTCCGCTGCCTCCCCACGCGCTGAGTTGCTCGATCGCGTAACCCTTCGTCTTCAGCCTTTCGATGACCGCTGGGTCGGCACGCTCCTCGATCTGCAGGGCTTCGTGCGTTGTGTGCGGATACGTCGACAGGGTCGGATTCTGAAGATGCGTCCAGCGGTTCGCCTCGACTGCCTCGCTCGGGGTGAGCCCGAAATCGATGATTCCCGTCACCATTTGCAGGTTGGTCTGGACCTGGGTATCGCCGCCGGGGGTCCCGCAGACGATCTCGAGCCTGCCATCCCTGTCTGCTGCCCCACTGAACACCATGACAGGATTCATCGTGTGGCGCACCCGCTGACCGGGCCTGAGAACGTCTATGTGACCTTCTTCCAGGTGCCAGTAGGTCATCCGATTGTTCAGGAGAATCCCCGTAGTCCCGGCAATCAGGTTGGAGCCGAAGCTGGTCTGCAGCGACTGCAGTTCGCTGACGGCATTGCCCGAGCGGTCGACCACGCAGAAATGTGTCGTCCCGCTGACCCGTTCCGTCACCTTGCTCCACGCTCTGCGAAACCGCTTCCGGCGGTCGGGCGCCGACATCTGGAACGACCACGGGTCGCCCTCGCGCACGTTCGTCGCAGCTTTGTTCACGTCAATCGACTTGGCGCGGTCTTTCGCGTACGGCTTGGAGAGGAGGCCTTCGACCGGAACATCGACGTAGTCGGGGTCGGCCAGGTAGGCCTCCCGATCAGCGAACGCCAGCTTCTTCGCTTCGACCATGATGTGGATGGTGTCCGCGGCGCCAAAACCCATCGACTTGAGGTCGAACAATTCGACCAGGTTGAGCTCCTGGAGGAGCACGTGCCCGCTGCTGTTCGGGGGGGCTTCGTAGACGGTGTGTCCGCGATATCTGATGTGAATCGGTGGTTGCCAGGACGTCTTGTGACGGGAGAAGTCGTGCGTGGTTAACAGGCCGCCTTGCTCGTCTGAAAAGCGAACGATCGAGCGGCCGATTGGACCGTTGTAGAAGACCTCGCGGCCGCCGTCCGCGATCAGCTTGTAGGACTTAGCCAGGTTCGGTTGATATGCGACTTCGCCTGCGCGCAGCGGACGCCCCTTCGGCGCCCAGACTGCTGCCGATGTAGGAAACGTCGTTAGAAGCTTCTCCTGGGCGATGAGATCAGCCTGCCGGTGACTGAGCGGCACACCGTGCTCGCACAGGGCGATTGCGGGCTCGACGCATTCCGCCAGGTTGAGCTTTCCGTATTTGCCGTGCGCCAGCAGCAAGGCGTCCAGGATGCCCGGTACGGAAACCGACAGTATTCCTTTCATCGGGATACCGTCGGACAGGAACCGCTCACGGGTCGCAGCAAGCGGCGCGGCGCCCGTGCCGTTTGCTACTTCGACGGTCCCTTTCTCCTTGTTGTAAACCATGACGTAGCCGTCGCCGCCGATGCCCGATCCGGAAGGCTCGACCACGCCGAGAGCGAACCCGATGGCGACCGCCGCATCGACTGCATTTCCGCCCTTCTGTAGGACGGTCATGCCGGCCATCGCGGCAAGGGGATGGTTGGCTACGACCGCGCCGCTCAGGCCAAGGCGCGGAGGGATGTACGAATCAGACTTCCGGCCATGTGGGGAGCGTCCAACTGGGTAGGTGTTGTGGTGATTCATAGGGGCCTTCCGGTTGGCTGCCGCGCTCAGGCTGGCAGTTGGGCGTCAGTCTACAACTGGACACCCCGTCCGACGGGGAACCCGCGCCGCGCCGCCATTCCCCAATCTCGGCCCTCACCCGCCCTTCGGGCACGCCTTCGACAGGCTCAGAGCAGGCTCACTCCCCTCAGGGAGCGAGGGTGGAGGATGAGAGACCCGCAGTCTGACCCCCGGCCTCGCGCGGGTGGGGGTTCTAGAAGAGACCTGTTACCCAGTTCCACCAGTCGACCACGACATCGACGGCTCGATACCGGTCCAGGTACTTCCCCTGATGCAATACGAATTCCTGGCCTTCTTTGGCAATTAGCAGGACGAAGAACCAGAGACCAGCACGGACTCGGTTCAACCGATAGGACGGCTTAAAAAGATTTCTGCCTGCGACAAATATGAACCAGAACTCGAATACGTTCGGAAATATTAGGAGAACGCTGCGCCATTGGACGATCTCGAATACCGCGATCCCGACCATCCGATACGAGAACAGGCCAATCGCAACTTTCTTTTCAATACCGCTCCAACGCATCGCGACGATCAGGAATGTCGCCATATAGACGAGATCGACCCACTTGTCGAACGCCTGGTAGTCGCCCAGCCCGCCCAGGGTGAGCAGGTTCATCCAGAACAGGTCGGAAAAGTCGACCAGGATGGCGATGATTGCGCCGGCAAACGGCCATCGAAGCACCGGGAGCGACCCTGCGATTCGGATCGCCCCAACGATCACCATCTCTAGCGTGATCAAGGTTGCCGGGCCTCGATTCCGCGGACGCCTATAATCCCGTCCCTGTCGTTCCTGGTTCTCGAAGGGAAGGCCAATGCGCTACCGTCACCTCGGCAATTCCGGCCTGGAAGTATCAGAGATCGGGCTCGGGACCAACAATTTCGGGGGCCGGATGGACGCTGCACAGGCCGCAGCGGTAATCGACCGGGCAATCGAGCTCGGCATCAACATGATCGATACGGCAAACATCTATTCAAAGGGCTTGTCAGAGCAGTACATCGGCCGGGCCATCAAGGGCAAGCGTGAGAAGGTGCTGCTCGCCACCAAATTCGGCATGAAATGGGCGGACGGCCCCCACGGCATGGGCGGGTCCCGCCAGCACATCGCCGACCAGGTTCACGGAAGCCTCCAGCGCCTGGGGACTGACTATATCGACGTCTATCAATTTCATCAGCCTGACCCAAATACTCCGCTGGAGGAGACTTTACGAGCCCTCGACGACCTCGTCCGGGCGGGCAAAGTGCGTTACATCGGATGTTCGAATTTCCCCGGCTGGCAGATCGCCGACGCGGCGTGGACATCCGACCGCAACGGCCTCGTCAAATTCGTGAGCGCGCAGCCCGAATATTCGATGCTGGAACGCTCGATCGAAAAGGAAGTGCTGCCGGCGTGCCGGCACTTCGGCCTCGGAATCCTCCCGTATTACCCGCTCGCGCACGGGTTCCTCACTGGCAAATACCGCCGCGGGATGCCACCCCCTCAGGGCACGCGCCTGGCCGTACTGGAATCGGCAAGACAGCGGCGACTGACAGATCAGAATTTCGATGTCCTCGAGCGCCTTGAAGGATGGCTCAAGCCCCGTGGGCATTCAATGGTAGATCTGGCGTTCGCCTGGCTTCTCGCGCACCCCGAGGTTAGCTCAGTCATTGCCGGTGCTTCGACACCCAATCAGGTCGAACAGAATGCAGCCGCGTGTAATTGGAAGCTCTCAAATGAGGAGCTCGCCGAGGTCAACAAGGCTCTGATCCCCGAGGGGTGACCAGAATATGCACTGTCCGGCTGAAAAGCTGGCAGACCTCGCGGAAATCCTGGACCAGATCCGGAGGTTACCGCAGGTAAGCGAGGTAAAGCCGGGCATCTTTTACATGCGCAGGGTCGCGTTTCTTCACTTTCATCTCACTAATGGCCACCGCTCGGCGGACGTTCGATGCGGCGATCGTTGGGGACCGCCGATTCCTGTTCCGTTCGATGCCGGGGCGCTTTTGAAGGCCGAATTCATCCGCGAGGTGTCACATCGTCATGCCGAGACGATCGCTCGTTTGCCGCGGAAACGGCATTCGGATGTGGGGCATGGCTGAAGAAACGCCTTGCCCAGGGCCGGCGTGAATGCCCGAGCATATCCTCGCCATCGATCAAGGCACGACCAGCACGCGCTCGATCGTGTTCGACGCCGCGGCCCGCCCTGTCGGCAGCGCCCGGCAAGAGCTGCGACAGATATTTCCCCGGCCGGGCTGGGTCGAGCACGACCCGAACGAAATACTCTCGGCGGTGGTCGAGACAGCACGCCAGGCAGTGCGCTCGGCGGGGTTGGGCTGGGCAGACATCGCGGCCATCGGAATCGCGAATCAGCGGGAAACGACGGTCGTCTGGGAGCGCAGCACCGGTCGGCCCGTCGCGAATGCGATCGTGTGGCAATGCCGCCGCACCGCCCCGATGTGCGAAGGGCTCAAAGCCAGGGGACTCGAACCAGAAATCCGCGCTCGGACGGGGCTCGTTATCGATGCCTATTTCTCGGCGACCAAATTGCGGTGGCTGCTCGACCATGCCCCAAAGGGGCAGGATCGAGCTGAGGCTGGCGAGCTGTGCTTCGGCACCGTCGACAGCTGGCTGCTCTACAGGCTCACCGGCGGCGCCATCCATGCAACGGACGCGACCAACGCATCGCGGACGATGCTGGTGAATCTCCGCGATCTCGATTGGGACGACACCTTGCTGGACCTGTTTCAGGTCCCGCGCCGTCTGCTTCCGGAAGTGAAACCGTCCGCGGCCGAGTTCGCTGAGACATCCCGCGACGTCCTGGGCGGAGAGGTGCTCGTCGCCGGAATCGCTGGCGATCAGCACGCTTCGTTATACGGCCAGGCCTGCTTCAAGTCGGGCATGGCGAAATGCACCTACGGGACCGGCGCGTTCGTGCTCGCGAATGCCGGGTCACGTGTACCCGCCACCTCCGGCGGCGTGCTGGGCACCCTCGGATGGCAGACCGGCGGCAAGATCGTATATGCCCTGGAGGGCAGCATCTTCGTGACGGGCGCGGCGATTCAGTGGCTGCGGGACAACATGCTTGTAATCTCGTCTGCCGAAGAAACGGCGTCGCTCGCGGAGCTGGCTGATACCAACGGCGGGGTGTACTTCGTTCCAGCGCTGGTGGGGCTTGGCGCGCCGCACTGGGACCCGGAAGCCCGCGGTGCGATCGTAGGACTGACGCGAGGCGCCAGCTACGCGCATGTGGTGCGGGCCGCGCTCGAATCGACCGCCTACCAGGTCAAGGATGTGCTGGACGCGATGGCTGTCGTTGGCCGTTCGCAAGGGTCGCAACAGGCGTTGACTCTGAGGGCCGATGGCGGGCAAACGGCGAACGAATTCCTGATGCAATTCCAGGCGGATATTCTGGGCAGGCTGGTGGAGGTAGCGTCCGTCCAGGAGACCACCGCGCTGGGCGCGGCTTTCCTTGCCGGACGAGCGATCGGGCTCTGGAAGTCGGATACCGAGTTATCGAAGTCCTGGTCGGCGAGCCGCGTGTACGAGCCGCGCATGTCTGTCACCGAGCGGCTGGAATTGCATCAGGGCTGGAAGCAGGCGCTGGCTCAGGCGCGGTATCGCGGGGAGTAGGCTGGCGCACCTTGTCCGATGTCCGCGACTCGCCCTCACCCCAGCCCTCTCCCGGCGGGAGCGGGGAGCAGGCTAAAGGTCGGTGCCCAGCCGTGGTTCGACAGGCTCACCCCAGCCCTCTCCCGGCGGGAGAGGAGC
>JACQUF010000311.1 GCA_016210435.1 Chloroflexota bacterium | reverse complement strand
TCCCGGCAGTTTCTGTCCTTGAAACCCCGGCTGACACACCACTCGGTGCACAAGGTCCTTGGGGGCGATATTGCAATCATCTACATCAAGTGGTCGCTGACAGGGACGGGGCCTGATGGCAAGCCCATGAGTATGGAAGGCCTGAGCACTAACGTTGTCCGGCGGCAGCCAGATGGCACCTGGAAATTCGCCGTGCAGAATCCATGGGGTACCGCGGTCATGGCCTAGCCCGGGCCGAGCTGGGGTGAAGGATCGGCATTGGTGTAGACCAAGTGGCGCGTCGGTCTTCGTCGCGCGGCTGAACCCCTGCGGCGGCCGACTTCGCAGTTCGCCATCGACCGCACGACTCTTTCGCAACATCACTGTCAACCAAAAATCCGACACCGGCTCGGATGCAAAGCTACCGGGACGGACACTCGGCGGACGGGGCAGTATCTGATGGCATGGTCTGGCGCGCCAAAATAGAGGCTCTTCATCAATAGGTTCGGGGTTCGATTCCCCGGCGGGTCACCAAATACAAAATAGATACGGATGGAAAGGCCCTGGAGATCAACTCCAGGGCCTTCTTTTTTGCAGGTTTGTCAACATCGATGACAACAATGTGGACGAATTGGGAGCCTTACATCTCCTCCGGCGGCCGGTTCTCAATATGAGAATGTCGGCCCGCTGTCACAACAACGTCGCGGTCACAGCCCAGGCTCCGCGGCTATTTGGCGGGCGCCCTTGAAGACTTCCTGATCCACTTATCCGCCCAGGCGTGGACCGAGTCCAATACCGGGGACAGCGCTCGACCGCGCGGCGTCAGTGAGTATTCGACCAGTACGGGCCGGTGCGAAACATCCACCGCCCGCTCGACGATCAGCAGCTCTTCCAGCTCCACGAGGCGCTGTGACAGGACCCGGTCGCTGAGGTCGGGGACGAATCGGGCGATCTCGGTGAAGCGTCGCGGACCGTCCGCCAGCGCGCGCAGGATCAGACCGTTCCAGCGCTTGCCGAGGATTTCGAAAGCGGCCTGGTAGCGATCGCAGACATGTTCCGTGGTCGTTTCAGGGTCCTGGCCCACGGGAAGATCCTAACTTCTTATAAGAGGCTTGACAAGGGTTAGCGCGCAAATTATCGTGACTAACATACCGACTGGTACTAACAGAACGTAAGTCTGATCAGCAGCCGCGAAGTCGCTTTTCGGTCGACCGAAAATCCGAGGTCCGGGCAGCCGACGACCGAGGCGATGTTGAGCGGAACGTATGGAGGCCTGTAGCCATGTACAAGCAAGAGCGACTGGAACAGCCAGCCACTGACGGGCTGATGCTGTTCAATGGAACCCCACTGAAACGCGCGGCACATGCGGTCGTCGAAGGCGTGCGCACTGCTCTCGCAGCGATCACCGAGCCGTTCGGCGGGCTGCGCCAGATCGAGGTGCTTGACCCGCGGGTCCGCGCTCGCATGTCCGCCGGTGACAAGGGCATCGTCGATGCCACATTTCACGGCGCGTGAGATGAACGGTCGTTGAGCCCGGCCAACGTTCAGTAAGGTGACCGTAACGGAGGACGAAGATGCCTGACCAGACCATGCGAGCAGTCCGGTACCACGACTAAGGCGGGCCAGAAGTGCTGGTCGTGGAGGAAGCGCCCCGTCCGAAACCGAAACCTGGAGAAGTCTTGGTACGCGTCCACGCTGCGGGGGTCAACCCGGTCGACTGGAAGATCCGTAAGGGGTACATGAGGGCGGCCGCCCCGCTTCAATTTCCGGCCACTCCGGGATTCGACGTCGCCGGTACTGTCGAGGCCATCGGTGAAGGTGTGACCGGGCTCCACAATGGTCAAGCGGTCTTCGGAAGAGGCTCGGGCACGTACGCCGAATACGCGCTCGCGATCGCGAACCAGCTTGCACCAAAGCCGTCCACGCTTTCCTTCGAACAGGCCGCAGCCGTGAATATCGGTGCGGTTACCGCGTGGGCAGGGCTCTTCGAGGCGGCGCGCGTGCAGCCCGGGCAGCAGGTGCTGATCTCCGGCGCGGCGGGCGGCGTGGGCCATTTCGCTGTCCAGCTCGCCAGGTGGAAGGGCGCTCGGGTGATCGGTACGTCATCGGCAGCCAATGTCAACTACGTGAGGACGCTTGGTGCAGAAAAGGCGCTGGACTACCACACCACGCCGCCAGCGAGCCTGGGGCGGACCGTCGACGTCGTGTTCGACACGGTCGGCGGCGAGGCGCAGACGCCGCTCTGGGACGCCCTGAAACCCGACGGCATCTTCGTAACTATCGCCGGGAGGATCACCGAGGAGACGGCGAAACAACACGGTGCTCGTACGGCGGGAGTGTCTGCAAAGACCTCCACCGAGCTACTTCAGATGATCTCGGGTTTGATCGATTCCGGCCAGCTGATTCCGCACGTCGGGCGAGTGTTTCCGCTTGACCAGGCGGCGGCCGCGCACGCCCTCAGTGAGCAAGGCCACGGGCGCGGGCGGATCGTGCTGAAGGTCCGCTGATCAGGCCTGCGGCCCAGCCCTTTTTCCCGGCGATACAAGATCTCGGCTGCCGATCGGCCGCGACCGTTCGGCCCTGGTTCATGGCGATGAGTCCTGATCTCGACGACCAGGCGCCGGCCCTGATGCTGGTGATAGGGACCGGATCAGGTGGTCCGGGCTCGATGAGGTACTGGCGGGGTCATCGACGTTACAATCCCGCGACCAGCTGCGATGGAGGCGGACCCGTGTCTGCCCCGCGTGGACGTCGGGATCGCACCGACAACGTGAATGACGAGAGGCAGGCGCATTGCGGCGACAGCCAGATGAGGCGGCGGAGTACATCTCAGCGGCTTGGGAACTTGCCGCCAAGGCTGCGGACAGCGCCGACCTGATCGAGCGGCAGCGGCAGCTTCCTGACGCTCTGGCAATCGAGTTGGCCGATCGCGGGTTCTTCCGGCTGCTCGTTCCAAAGTCCCTCGACGGAGCGGAGCTGGACCATCCGGCCTTTGTTCAAATAGTGAGAATCTTTGCCGAGGCCGATGCCAGCACGGCGTGGTGCATCAACCAGAACAACATCTTTGCCACCGACTCGGTTCGGATGACCAGGGCTACTGCTCACAGGATCTGGGACGACCCCCGCGCCGTCGTGACGAACGGCCCGCCCGTTGCCGGTTCAGTGGCTGTGAAATCGGAGGGTGGATACCGGCTATCCGGGCGATGGAACTTCAGTAGCGGCAGCAACATTGCAACGTGGCTGGCGGCGCGCGCTCCGGTCGAGGACGCCGGTGGCAGGCCCGTTGGCAGCGAGCAGCCGGTATTCCTGGTCCCCCGGGAGCAGGTCACGTTTCTCGATCTCTGGCACGTGAACGGCCTGCGCGGCACCGCCAGTTTCAGCTTCGAAATGAACAACGTGTTCGTTCCAGAGGACATGTGTTACCTGGAATCGGCATCGCCGCTGGAACATGGCCCGCTCTACGCCATCCCGAAGATCCCGCTCTTCGCCATTGGCTTTGCGACGATCGCGGTGGCGCTGGCGCGTACGAGCCTCGACGATGCGATTGCACTGGCTGGCGAAAAGACACCGCGAGACTCGAACGCGCTGAAGGACCTGGCGACGACACACCGGGCGATCGGCGAGGCTGAAGCGGCGCTGCGCTCCGCAGATGCATACCTGCGACAGGCAGCGGACGAATTGTGGCGCGGGGCCTGCAGGAATGGGAAAGTCTCGATGGAAGAGCGGATTCAGGTTCGCCTGGCGACGACGCACGCGATCAGGACGTCCGCGGCGGTTGTGCGTACCGCCTATGACCTGTACGGGTCTGACGCGATCTTCACGGTCAATCCCGTCCAGCGTCGATTTCAGGAC
>JACQUF010000310.1 GCA_016210435.1 Chloroflexota bacterium | reverse complement strand
TTGTGACGGCAGTGCTCGGACCAGGTTTGGGCGATCGTCTCGAGTTCCACATCGCTGGGATCGCGACCCGTCTTTTCGAAGTAGTTGCGGATGGCCCGCATTTCCTGGATGGTCAAGGAGAGCCCCATGGCGCGGCTGACCTCTGCCAAGGAGGCATCCTCCTGTCCGCATATGGGGACATCCAAGCGGGCGAAGCGGTATCGGCTTCCAACGATGATCTGCTCCGGCCCTGGACACCCCACCCAGGTCTCGTCCACTACTTCGTTCGAAAGGGCCTTCTGGACCAGTCGGTCGACGTGCGACAGGCGATCCTCGAGGCGGAGCCGATCAGCAAGCGTCTCGAAACAGCCGTGCGGGCAATCGGGGATTCATTGAAGACGATCGAGGCGAACCTGATGCGCGGTGGGCCCGGACGGGACCCCTCCACGTTCGGGATCAACTGACACCCTACTTCGACCTCAGGGCCCGGTGCGCAAGGATCCGCAGCCGGTCGGTATCAGTCAGGAATGGTTCCACCTTTGTCGCGAACTCGGTGACCGATTCGGCGACAGATGACGCGCTCGTGTCCAGGGTCAGCTTGTGGCGAAGCGTCGAGCGTGCGCAGGCCTCGTCGAACAGCCGAAGCACCGTCGTGACATCCTGCTCCTTCACGAGCGCACCCTCATGCCGCTTCTGCCGCATGCGCCGTGCGATCACGTCAGGTGACGCCTTCACGTGCACCAGGATCGCATCGGCGGCGAACCGTGTGATCGCACGTTCGACCTGGACGGACACCACCTTTCGGTCGTGCCGGTCACCGTCGCCCCCGTAGCCGAAGTAGAGCGGCCCGTACACCGCGTCTTCGATGTGTAGTCCGACCACCATCCAGTCCGGCCCATCGAAGGATCCGGGCTGAACGTGGTAGTACAGGCTGTGCCGCTGCACCATCTCCTTCAGCTTTGGGCTGAGTGCGAGGATCTGCGTCCGTTCCTCGGGCGTGGTGTCGTCGGGATGACCGGACGTGTGCGGGACCTTGTAGTGCTCGTGGATCAGGGAGAACCGCGCGCCCATGGTGTCGGCCATCCAGTCGTCAATGGCATGGGCGAGCGTCGTCGTACCTGAGTATTCGCAACCCGCCAGGATCAGTCTCATCCGCTCGCCTCCTCCTGCCTGCCGTCCCGGGGACGTGGCAGTCCTTCACCGGGGCCTCTTCGGACTCGTGGCCCGGTGCCCGGGGCAGAGCCGAGTGGTGCCAATTTCAGTGCCACTTCACCCCGAGACCCGCGGAATCTACGCGGGCGGTTTATGGTGTCAATCATAGCTACACCAGATTCAACGGCGGGCGAACTGTTGCCGACACGTGGCACACGTTCGCCAAAGCCACGGCGGCGAACCCGGTCGTGATCATCACTCGCCGGGGCTTCGGCTACGTGTACGTTGAGCAGCGCGGCCAACGCGAGGACGGCCTGAGCGGATAGCGCATCCACGCCTGCGGATGAAGCCATGTTCTGTCCCCTTTCGTTTCCTTGCTATTTCTCGAACCACAGGCGGTGCGCGGTGCCGCCCAGGATTTCGTCCTGCTCGCCCTTCGAGAGGCCGAGGTCGCGCTGGAATAGCTCCAGGTGCTGCTTATAAGTCACCCTGGGGCACCAGAGCTCTGTCGGGTAGTCGGAACCCCAGACGCACCTGCCGGCGCCATAAGCGTTGATGATCTGGCGGGTGGCCGAGTGCATGTCTCTGAACGGGTACTGTTCAGCCGAGCCGGTGGGCAGGTAGGTCACCTTGGCGTGGAGGTTTTTGAAGCGCGCGAGCTCGACGACCCGGCGCACTTTCAGGTCGAACTCCTGTTTGACGTCGAGCGCGATGCAGTGGTCCAGGACGACGGGTACTTCGGGAAAGTCCGCGAGCAGCCGGGCCAGCTCATCCGCATGCGACGCCCGGTTCAGGAGCGAATTCACCGTGGTGCCTAGGTCGCGTACTGCGGCCCACAGGCCCCGGTTGGCGGGGTGGTCGTAGAGGCCCTGAGACACCGGGTAGGTGCGCAGTGCCCGGGCGCCTGCCCGTCGGACAAGCGCGTAGAGCACGTCCGGGCTGTGCGGGTCTTCCGGGTTGAGTGTGACGACGGTGCGCGCCCATGACCCAGCCTTCGCGCCGGTGTCCCGCACGTACGAGTTGTCCCACGAGTAGAAGGTAGTCGTCTGGACGAGCATCGCGCGGTCGACGCCCGCGGCCTTCATCTCGGCCTCCAGGCCCTCCGGCGTGCCTTTGCCTGCGGGCGGGCGGTACGGGTCCTTCCTGGGTGGGTAGGCGGATTCGTCGGGACTGTAGATGTGGGCGTGCGAGTCGATGATCAAGCGTCGTGCCATACTCGGCCGCCTCGACAAGAAGGCGTGCCACTATCTTGGTTTCGTCCAGCTGGACTGCATCCTCCTCTAGTTCAGGTGGTACACCTCCGTCTGTAGGTTTTGGGATAGTTTCTTAGATTAGGCGCCTGCCAGCATCTCCTCGACCACTTTGGTGATTTCGTCCAAGGTCTTCTCCACTATCAACCTCCCCTTCTCCGCTGTGGCCGCTCCAACATCAGGGCTCTCGCTATAGGGCATCGCCTTGATGCGAACGTTCTCAGGGAGGGCATGCATGGTGAAGGAAGTCTCGAACTCGGTGGCATGACCGGGGAAACGGCCGGTATCCAGCACTTCCGTGACAAACTCGGCAGGCAGCAGGTCCCAGTAGCTGTGGAAACGCAGATCCACTTCCGGATGCTCTTTCTCAAAGTAGAGCTTCCACTGCGGCATGGCGCTTTGCATAGGCGCCACGTTGCCGGCATGGCCGTTGAGCAGCAGCACCCTCTTGACGCCGTGGCGAACTAGGCTTTCCACCACGTCGAACATCACCGCAAGCCAGCTTCCAGGTTTGGCTGAGAGTGTGCCGGCGAACTTCATGTGATGCTCCGCTATGCCTATGGATACCGGCGCCACCACCACTACATTGGGCGATACCCTTTCTGCAACACGCTCGGCAAGATAGGTGCTGGATGCTATGTCCTGCACTAAGGCCAGGTGCTCCAGGTGCTGCTCTATGCTGCCAATGGCAATGATGGCCACCCTGTAATGCCCAGCCTGCAAGGCTTCCCGAAACTCCCGCCTTGTCAAGCTCTCCAGTCGGATTTCTCTGAGGTCATTCTGCATCTAATCAACATCTTTCTAC
>JACQUF010000305.1 GCA_016210435.1 Chloroflexota bacterium | reverse complement strand
CTTCTAACGCTCCAGCCTGAGCAATTCAGGCTCAATTGACAGGCTCCGAATCCGTTAAAGGAGGGATCTGCACCTCGATATCGGTCATCGGGAAGTCGCGGACGTTGTCTGTCAGCAGAATCGCCCGATGGTGCCACGCGATACCTGCGACAAGAGCGTCGGCGGTGTGGATCGTTCGTCCCCGACGATCGAAGTCGGCCTGGTAGCGACCTGCCCGAATCGCCGCCTCGCGAGTGGTTTCCAAGAATCGCAGCCGGCCGGTCAGGCGATTTGCTTGAGGGCGTTCGCCCGGCCGAATCCCCCGCTCTATTTCAGCCAGATTGACGCAGCTCGTCCCGAGCGTGTGTCCTCCAATTTGGAGCTGCTCCAGAAGACTGGTAACGGAAGGGTTCCCGCGAAGGTGAGCGATCAAGACCGTCGTATCGAGCAAGAAGAGGCTCACGTCTTCGACTCACTACCGCGGGTCTCCCGTACCCATTGCGCAGCGGTCTTGCGGTCCAACCAGTGACGATACTTCTTGCCGCGTGCGATTCCAGCCGTAGCCTTGAGAGCATCGGTGAGTTCCAGCCGCTCAAGCTTTTCCCGCGCAGCCTCCTCCAAGAACCGGCTGCGACCGCGTTTGCCGACGATCTCATCGATTGCCTGTAGAAGCTCATCCGACATCAACACATGAGTCCGCGCCATTGGGTGACTCCTCGATATATCCCACTACCAGTCCCACTGTAGAGGATTCACGCGGAAACTCAAACAAGGACGTTTCGTGTCGCGGGGCGCACGCGTAGCTGCACCCGTGGGGCCTGCTACTTCTGCTTCGTGAAGGTGTCCATCACGGAGCCGTCCGCGCGTATGTTCTGGTCTCAAAAACGCATCGAACTCTAGCGCGTTCCGACGAGGCGCACTATCCAGCCTGTTTCCGGGCCGGATACTTCGACGTAGTACGTTCCGGCAAAGCCTACGACCTTCTTGCTGCCCGAATCGGGCCCGCCCGCTTCGAGAAGGAGGATCTCTTCGACGAATTCCCCGTCCGGTCGATGCAGGTGGACGACCAGCGAACCCGGCCCTTTGCGCTCCCATTCGAGGGTCCACTCAAACGCGTCGATCATCAGGACCGGGGTTGAAGTCGACTCGGTACCTGTGAACTCCAGCCTGAAAGCGGAGTCGGTTGACCCGTTTCCGGGCCCTTCCTGTGATCGGCACCCGGTGGGTCCAAGACTGGCCGTGACCGTCGCCAGGCACCAAACGATCGGGAGCACTCGTGAAATCAGGCGCATCGAGGGCAAGCATCACACAAAGGAGGGCGGTGGTAGGCTGACGGGCTTATGAGTGGCAAAGTGTGGGACCCGGACCAGAACCCGGACGATCCCTACAAATGGAAGGCGTTCTGGGCGGTCGGCATCTCCATGGTCACCATGGTGATGAGCTTTTCCATCGTCTTCCTGGCGCTGCCAAGCATCGCGGACGACTTCGGCGTCACCCTCCGGCAAGTGTCGTGGGTGGTGATAGCGCAATCGCTGACCGTCAGCGCGGTCATGTTGCCCCTGGGCCGTGTGGCCGATCTGACCGGCCGAAAGCGGTTCCATCTTGCAGGGTTGATCCTGTTCGGCGGAGGCGCGCTGTTCTCCGCCTTCTCGCCCAACCTCACGACCCTGATAGTGGCCCGCGTGGTCATGGCGGTGGGCGCGTCCATGGGGCAGGCCGTCTCGACCGCGATCGTGACCTCAGTGTTTCCGTCCAGGCAGCGCGGTACCGGCCTGGGGAGCCAGAGCACGGCGGTCGCGATCGGGGGTGCCGCGGGTCCCATCGTTGCAGGGCTGTTGCTGCAGGTATTCGACTGGCCAGTTCTTTTCATCTTCATGGCCATTCCAACTGCGATCGCATTCGTCTGGGGTGTGTTCGTCCTGGACGACGCAAGGATCGGCTCATATCAGCGAACAAGGGGGGAGTCATACGACTGGATCGGCGCCGGCCTATCGGCCCTCGGGATGGTCGCCCTGATCCTCACGATCAACAATCCCACCAACGTAGCGTGGACGTCCCCGCTGATTCTCGGCGCGGCCGTCGCGACAGTGCTGGTCTTCGCCGCATTCGTCTCGTGGGAGCTGCGAGTGAAATCGCCGATGATCGATCTGAAGCTTTTCGTGAACCCCGTCTTCAGGTACGCGACGATCACCCGGATCCTGGCGTTCATGGGGACGACGGCCACGTTCTTCATGATGCCGGTCTTCCTGCAGAGCTTCAGGGGGCTGAGCGAAGGCCCCACCGGCGGCATCATGTTCATCGGCGCCGTTGGAATGGGCATAGCTGCGCAACTCAGCGGCAGGCTCTCGGACCGCTACGGGTTCAGGCGCTTCACGCTTTTCGG
>JACQUF010000316.1 GCA_016210435.1 Chloroflexota bacterium | reverse complement strand
CCGTGGTCGATGTGGGCGATGATGCAGAAATTGCGGATGAAGCGAGGATCCATACCTGGACCATCGTAGCAGTCCCCGGTTTGGAATTTGCCTGCCCTTTCGCGCACCGGACGCGCCCGGCCCGTTCCGCGGGCATCCAATCAAGAGCGACCTGCGATCATCTGACAGCCGACAACCTGAAAAAAGGCGGGCATGAAATGATTACTGTGATCCAGCGGGTCAGGAACGGAATCTGGTTCGCGCCGGTCCTTGTCGTCGCACTGGTCATCGCGTGCGCCGGGCGCCCGGCTTCGCCGGCGGAATCGACTCCCACCTCCGCCCCTGCAAAAGAGAGGCCTGCGGCGGAGGCGATCGCATCACGCCTGCCGGCCGACTTCCAGATCGATGCCTACAAGGGGGGAGAAATCCTGCGCGGCGAGAAAGTGCTGCTCTCATCCGTCCTCGCGCAGGGTAAACCGGTCGTACTGAATTTCTTCGCAGGCCTGTGCCCACCATGCAGAGCGGAGATGCCCGATCTCCAGAAGGTGTTCGAAAAGCTTGGTAGCCAGTTCATCCTGGTCAGTGTCGACGTGGGACCGTTCACCGGCCTGGGGTCCAATGCCGATGGCCTGGCCCTCGTCAACGACCTGGGCATCACTTTTCCCACCGGCTCCACCGGCGACGGACAAGTGGTCCGGAAATACAAGGTCCTGGGAATGCCAAGCACCTCGTTCATCAAGCCCGACGGCACGGTGATCAGGAAGTGGGACGGGGCTCTCAACCAGGCGAAGATGGAAGAGCTTGTAGGTCAGCTCGTAGCGGCGTCCCAAGGGTCATAGGCGGCTGCCGGCTTGTGGGCAGGTACACTCTCAATTTGTGGAACCGCCCCGCGAGATCACGAACCAAACCGAAAGCCCGGCCGAGCGTCCCGGTCTGCCGGCCGCGGACCCGCTTGATGCCGAAGGACCGGTCGCGCCCCAGGGACATCGCCGAACGCTCGTACTCGTTGCCGTCCTCATCCCGGTCTCCCTGATCGCGGCGCTTTTGATCTGGGCGACGGTACGCTCAGGCGGCCGCGCCGGTGGCGGCACGGTCAACGACGAGCTTGGCGAGGTCAAGGTCGATCCCAGGCCCGCGCCCGCGTTCCGACTCCCCGACCTCGATGGCAGCGAGCTAGATCTGGAATCGCTCCGCGGCAAGGTCGTGATGGTCGATTTCTGGGCATCCTGGTGCCCACCATGCCAGCGCGAGGCGCCTGTACTCGCAGAGGTCTACGAGCGCTATCGCGGCCGGCCGGTTGAATTCCTGGGCATCAGCATCTGGGACAAGGGCCAGGATGCACGCTCGTTCGCGGAGAGATTCCAGATCCAATACCCGGTCGCGGTCGATCACGAGGGCCGGATCGCGATCGATTACGGTGTGACCGGGATCCCCGAGAAATTCTTCGTCGACCGGGAAGGACGCCTTGTCCGCCGGTTCGTTGGCCCGATGGACGAACCGACGCTGGTTGCCATCCTTGACCGCATGCTCGCGCCCGCCGCGTCACGCTGAGACGATCTGCCGACCCGGGATCATCCATAATCCGCTCCGCACCCCGGCTCGCCGGGTAAATCAGGAGCTGGATATGCCCGTTGAATCACGCGTCGCCGACCAGTTCGATATCCCCGTCCGGATGCGAGACGGTGTTGACCTCTACGCCGACGTCTACCTGCCTGATGGGAATGGCCGCCACCCTGCCCTCTTGTGCCGCACTCCGTATGACAAGTCCGGCAAGACTTCCGGAAGCCGGTTTTCCCTGCTGGATGCCCTGACCGCCGCTGAGCGCGGCTACGCGGTCGTGATGCAGGACGTGCGAGGGCGATTCACGAACCGGGAGCCCTTCGTCCCGTTCGAGCACGAGGCTCGTGACGGCTACGACACCGTGGAATGGGTCGCCGGGCAGCCCTGGTGCGACGGCAACGTCGGCATGTTTGGCCGCTCGTATGTCGGCGCTACCCAGTGGCTGGCCGCGACTACGCATCCACCGCACCTCAAAGCGATCTTCCCGGGAGTCACAGCTTCCGATTACCACGAAGGGTGGACGTACCAGGGCGGGGCGTTCGAGCTCCAGTTCAACCTGTCCTGGACGCTGTACGCGCTCACCGCGCGCCACACGCCCAACCTGAGAAAGGTCCTACGCCTGAGCGAGGGGCAGGTCGAGGCTACGTTTCACGCGGTCGATGAGACGGACGACGCGTTCCGCGCATTGCCGCTGACCCGACAGCCAAGGCTGCCCGAACGGCTGGCGCCGTACTACTTCGAATGGCTCGCGCACCCAAGCGACGACGCCTACTGGCGCAAGTGGCGCATCGAAGACGCTTACTCGAACACCAACGTCCCCGCATTCAATTTCGGTGGCTGGTACGACATCTTTCTCCTCGGGACGATCAGGAACTACCTCGGCATGCGGAAGCACGGGGCTAACGCCCGCGCGCGTGATTGCCAGAGACTCGTGATTGGACCGTGGAGCCACACGACAATCGGGACCTACGTTGTCGGGACCCAGAACTTCGGCGTGAATGCGACCAATTTCGGGTACGACCTCGATGAAGCCCTGTTCCGGTGGTACGACTACTGGTTGAAAGGGAAGGCGAATGGCATAGACCGGGAACACCCGGTGAAACTGTTCGTCATGGGAGACAACGTCTGGCGGGACGAGGAGGAGTGGCCGCTGGCCCGTGCCACGAGGACGAAGTTCTACCTTCACAGCGATGGCCGGGCGAACACGCGAAGGGGCGATGGGCGCCTGTCGACGGATATGCCGGGGACAGAACGCCCGGACATCTACCTGTACGACCCGCTGGATCCGGTGCCCACACGCGGTGGGCCGCTGTGTTGCAGTCCCGGCTTCGCGGTGGGCGGGCCGTTCGACCACCAGCAGAAAGAAGACCGCCCCGACGTCCTCGTCTATAGCACGCCGCCGCTGGAGGCGGACGTTGAGGTAACCGGCCCGGTCAAGCTGACCGTGTGGGCACGCAGTTCCGCAACGGACACCGATTTCACCGGAATGCTGCTTGACGTGGCCCCGTCCGGGGAAGCGAAGAACCTTACGGACGGCATCCTGCGTGCCAGGTACCGGAGATCCAGGGGCGCGCCGAGCCTCCTGACGCCGGGAAAAGTCGAGAAGTTCGAGATCGACCTCGTGGCGACCAGTAACGTGTTCAAGAAGGGGCGCCGCATTCGATTGGAGGTCTCGAGCAGCAACTTCCCGCGCTTCGATCGCAACCTGAACACCGGCAAAAGCATCGACGACGATGACGTCCGCGTGGCAACCAACACGGTCTTGCATGACCGGGCGCACCCGAGCTACCTGGAACTGGACATCGTCCCGCGGTAGGCCGAGGCCTCTCCCTCGATGGGAGGGTCCGATCCCTTCTCCCGGTCCCCAGGAGAAGGTGGTCGCAGACCGGATGAGGGTCCGGGAAATCGGTGAGGGTGAGTTTTTGCCCGACCTGCGTCCACTGTTTGCCGAAGCCGAAGTCAGAGCGGCGATCTCCCAGCTTGGCACCCGGATCGCGGACCGATACGCGGGCGAAACGGTATGCCTGCTGGCGTTGCTGGAAGGCGGAGCGTACCTGCGCGACCGTCTGTTCATCAGGCTTCGCAATCGCGGTGTAGGGGTGACCGGAACGAATGTGCGTGTGCACCGTTCGATGGCCGCCGGGGTGTTGGGACCGCCTGTAGTCGCCCCCCTGTTCGTTGCGGAAACGCTCAGGCACTTGGAAGGAGCACACGTGCTGCTTGTCGATGACATCTGCGACGAGGGCCAATCGCTGGAATGTATCAAGCGGCTTGTATCGCCCTTCGCGCGCTCGGTGGAGAGCGCAGTCGTCGTCGATCGCACACGTAGCGTGGGAAAAGTTTTCACGCCTACCTACGCAGCACTGACCACAGATTCGACTGAATGGCTTGTAGGTTGCGGGATGGACCTCGACGGCGAATACCGCGAACTGCCCTATGTCGGCTACGTCTCAGGCGCGCCTGGCCTCGCCCAGCGGTAGTGTCCGAACGCTTTCATGTCACCCTCCCTATGAGGTCCCCTCCCGTCGAGGGAAGGGCGGTCAAATCGGTGTCGCCTCCCTGTCGACGGGAGACGCGAGTCCGCTCCCTTCTCCCGGTCGTCCGGGAGAAGGGCCTGCCGCTTCGACAAGCTCAGCGCGGCGCCTGAGCAGCTTGCCCTCACCCTCGCCCTCTCCCAGCGGGAGAGGGGATTTCGGGGCGCTCTCCCAGCGGGAGAGGGGATTTTCGGGGCGCTCTCCCAGCGGGAGAGGGGATTTTCGGGACAGCGCTAATCCTCTTCGAGGGTCGAGGTATCCCCTTCCGGCAGTCCGAGTTCGCGCGCCTTGAGGAGCCGTCGCATGATCTTGCCAGACCGCGTCTTTGGCAATGACGGGATGAAATCGATCTCCCTGGGCGCAACTGCGGCCGAAAGCTTCTGACGTGTGAAACGCATCAGCTCGGCGCGCAGCTCAGGCGTGGCTTCAAAACCGGGCTTGAGGGCCACGAACGCTTTTACCACTTCCATCGCAATCGGGTCCGGTTTGCCTATGACGCCGGCTTCCGCAACGGCGGGATGCCCGATGAGCGCACTTTCGACCTCGAATGGCCCCACAAGATGGCCCGCGGTGTTTATCACGTCGTCTGCGCGCCCCTCGAACCAGAAGTAGCCGTCCGCGTCCATCGTTGCGCGGTCGCCCGTGATGTACCAGCCCTTCTTGAACTTCGAGTTGTACATCTCCGTATTGCGCCAGTAGTTGTGGAACATCGCCGGCCAGTCTGGCCGGACAGCGAGCAGGCCCGGAGTCCCGGGTGGCACTTCGTTGTACCTGTCATCCAGAATGCCCATCGTGATGCCTGGAACCGGGCGTCCCATTGAACCGGGGCGAATCTCCATCGATGCGTAGTTCGCGCAGAGGAT
>JACQUF010000306.1 GCA_016210435.1 Chloroflexota bacterium | reverse complement strand
GGCCGGGACCCCGATGATCATTGCCTCTTCCCGAGGTCGCCGATCCCGAAGCAGGCGACCGTCGCGGTGGCGATGGACAGGGCGTTCAACTTCTACTACCCCGACTCGCTCGACCTTCTGGCCGCGTGGGGTGCCGACATCGTACCGTTCAGCCCGCTGGAGTCTCCTTCCCTCCCCAGCGGCGCGGATGGCGTGTACGTCGGAGGCGGCTTCCCTGAGCTCCACGCCGGAACGCTGGCCGCCAACGTCGGGATCAGGCGGTCACTCCGCCATGCGGCGACGCGTGGCATGCCGATGTACGGGGAGTGCGGGGGCCTGATGTACTTCGGCCAATCCCTCGTTGACGAGGAAGGACGTGAGCACCCGATGACGAGCCTCGTCCCTGCGCGGAGCACGATGATCGGCGCTCGCCTCACCCTCGGATACAGGACCGCCCGACTGCTCAGGGACACGCCGGTGGCCAGGGCGGGCGAGGTCGTGCGCGGCCACGAGTTCCACTTTTCTGTGGTGGAGCAGCCCGCTTCACGGGACGCGGCGGTATATGAGTTCGTCGAGCAGTCGGGCCGTCTCGACGGCTTCGTTGCGGGTACCGTCACGGCGTCCTACCTTCACCTCCACTTCGCGGCGTCGACCGGGATCGCACGCCGTTTCGTCGAGACCTGTGCGGCATACCGGAGGAGCTGCCGGTGACTGCCCGCGTGCTCATGGTCCAGGGGACGGCCTCTTCAGTTGGCAAGAGCGTTCTCGTGGCGGCGCTCTGCCGGATATTCCGGCAGGACGGGTTCGACATTGCGCCGTTCAAGGCACAGAACATGTCGAACAATTCGTATGCGACTGCCGATGGGTTTGAGATTGGCAGGGCGCAGGCCGTGCAGGCAGAGGCAGCAGGGGCTGAAGCCACCGTCGACATGAACCCGGTTCTGTTGAAGCCTGAGGCAGATAACCGCTCGCAGATCGTGGTGCGAGGCAGGCCGGTCGGCCCTTTCGAGGCACGGGCCTACTACGCGATGACGGAAGGCCTGTGGAAAGTGGTTACAGAGGCGCTCGACCGCCTCCGTTCTAGACATGAAATCGTAGTTATCGAAGGGGCCGGAAGTCCCGCGGAGGTGAATCTCCGTGATCGGGACATCGTGAACATGCGTGTCGCCTTGCGCTGTCAATCGCCGGTGTTTCTCGTTGCAGACATCGACCGCGGCGGGGTTTTTGCCTCGATCGTTGGCACGCTCGCGCTGCTGTCGCGCGAAGAAGCCTCACTGGTCAAAGGGATTGTCATCAACAAGTTCCGGGGCGATCTATCGCTGTTCAAACCTGGCGTTGACTGGCTCCAGAAACGCACTGGCATTCCTATCGCCGGGGTCCTCCCGTACTGGCATGACATCGGCATCGCTGAGGAAGATTCGGTGCCTCTCGATCGGCGCCGCGCACTCTGGCGCAGGAAAGACTATCTGCTGGATATCGCCGTCGTAGGCCTGCCGCACATCGCGAACTTCGATGATTTCGATTCGTTGGAGCAGGAACCAGGTGTGCGGCTCAGATACGTCGAAGATGGGGATTCGATTGAAGAACCAGACCTGATCGTCCTGCCGGGGACCAAATCCACGGTCGCCGGCCTGAAATTCCTGAGGCGCAGCGGTCTTGCCAGCGAGCTCATCGACGCGGCCAGGGGGCAGACTCCGATGATTGGCATCTGCGGCGGGTACCAGATGCTTGGAACGAAGATCCTCGATCCCGAGTCTATCGAGAGCGAAACGTCGAGCGTGGAAGGGCTCGGACTGTTGCCGGTGGTGACCGTATTCGAGCGGTTGAAATCGACACATCGCGTCAAGGGCCGGGTACTCGCGGAGAACGGCATTTTCAGTGCGGTTACGGGGTCCACGGTTACCGGCTATGAGATACACATGGGAAAAACGGAGCGGTCTGGCGGCCGGCCGGCATTCCTGCTGGAAGAGCGGTCAGGGCAGCCGGTCCGGCTCGAGGACGGCTGCATCAGCGAGGACGGGACGGTCGCAGGGACTTACATTCACGGCATCTTCGAAAACGAGGCGCTGAGGCGGTCGGTCCTGAGTTTCCTCGCCGCGCGAAAGGGAGTCGCACTGCCGGGGCATGAGTCAGCAAGCCCGGACGCGATATCTCAGGTGATATCTAAAGAGCAGCGGTACGATCGGCTGGCGTCGCGCGTCCGCGCGAATCTCGACATGGACCTCGTGTACCGTACCATCGGCCTGGCGCCGCGCCGCTAGTTGCCTGGTGGTACCGCCGCAAGATGAGAAGTGTCGTTAGAATCCTCAGAAGCATCGATCTTCACAACCGGGGGCGGCGGAGTCAACCTTCCTCCACCCTCCACCTCCCTTCCTTCGACGAGCTCAAGACAAGGTCTTCCGGAGGAGGGAGCCGGCGGGACAGGTTTTGGACGAATTCATTATTCATGCCAGGGGCGTAAACAAGGTCTATCGCTCCGCCAGCGCGCCCGTACATGCCCTGAAGGACGTCGGCTTCGACGTAAAGCGCGGTGAGATGGTAGCCGTCATGGGGCCATCGGGATGCGGAAAGACGACCCTTCTCAACTGCCTCTCGGGTCTGGATTCGGTCGACAGTGGCGAGATCACGATCGCAGGGCAATCGCTCGCGGCGCTTTCGGACGATGAACTGAGCGAATACCGGGCAAGGCACATGGGATTCGTTTTCCAGACCTTCAACCTGCTTCCGGTGTTGAGCGCGGTCGAGAACGTCGAGTTGCCGCTGCTCCTGGCGGGCGTCAACCCCGGCAGGGCGCGCAGGATCAGCCGGGATCGAGTCGCAACGGTTGGCCTAGCCGACCGCGAAAACCACCTCCCCGGAGAGCTCTCGGTCGGCCAGCGGCAGCGTGTTGCCATCGCCCGAGCGCTCGCTAACGACCCTGCCATCGTGTGGGCCGACGAGCCGACCGGGAACCTGGACAGCGAAAACGAGCGCGACGTGATGGACCTCATGTGCGAGCTCAACAAGCAGAAGAGGCAGACCTTTGTGATCGTCACGCATTCTGACTCCGTGGGCGTCCGAGCGCACCGGATTGTGCGAATGCGGGACGGCGTTATCGAGGACCACGGCTCTTGAACCTGACGGCCGACCGCTGAAGCCTCGGGCGCGACGCTAGCGATGCAGACGCTGTTCGGACTTCCCATGGGCGGGCTCGCGGTGGGACTGGCAGCCGCGCTTGCCCTGCTCGCTCTCGGCGTTCTGGTCCTGGCGTGGCGCCATCCGATCCTGGTCAAGATCGGCGTCCGCAATATTCCGAGACGGCGGACGCAATCGGTCCTGATCGTCTTCGGCCTGATGCTGAGCGCAACCATCATCGCGGCGTCGCTCGGCGTCGGGGACACCGTCAACTACTCGATCCGGCGGTCGGGGATAGAGACCCTCGGGCACTCCGACGAATGGGTCCGATCACGGGAGTCACGACTCTTCGCCTCAGATTACTTCCCGGTCGATCGGGCAAGAGAGATCGAGTCGGCGCTGCGGGATAACCCGCTCGTTGACGGCGTCCTCCCGCAGATCCGTGAAGTTTCGCCCGTAATCAACCCGGCGGCTATCCGCACTATTCCTCGCACAGCCATCGCCGCGATCGATCCCGACCGTACGGCCGGATTCGGCAACACTCGGACGTCGGACGGCAAGGCGGTCTCGATCTCAGACCTCGGGCGGGGTGAGGTCCTGTTGAACGAGGACGCGCAAGAAGAACTCGATGCTGGTCCCGGCGCCAGACTCATCCTTGTTACGCCGACCGGGCGCCATGAAATTTCAGTCCGCGCCGTGGTCCGAAACGGGAACCTTGCCGGTTCGTCGCCGCGAGTCCTGATGTCGCTCGCAGATGGACAGGGAATGTTTGCCAGGACGGACCAGGTCAACCGGATCGACATTTCCAACGCTGGAGATGCGTTCGCAGGCAACCAGCATTCCGAAGAGGTGACGAGCACCCTTCGGCTCCTCCTGGCGGACCCCGTGGCCGCGGAGCGGTTGCACAGCGTACTAGGCACGCCTCGCAACCGGGCGATGGTCCGCGCGGCAGCGGAGTCGGAGCCGCCGGGCAGATTGCAGTCCCGGTTCCTGCGTCTTGCGGAAACGCTCGAGGCGCCGAGACCATCGGACGAATTCAAGTCGCTGCTTTCGGACACCGAGATAGCAGGCCTTGTTGGCCTGGCTCTGGAACGCGACGGGCGCGCCGCGGAAGCGGTCGAGTTCTCCGCGCTCGCTGCCCAGCTCAGGCTGCTTAGTGTCGACGACATCAAGTCAAACGCCCTCCAAGACGCCGAGCGGGTGAGCGACGGCGTTACGCGCCTGTTCCTGGTTTTCGGCTCGTTCTCGATCATCGTGGGAATGCTGCTGATTTTCCTGATCTTCGTGTTGCTTGCCGCCGCCCGGCGCACAGAGATGGGGATCACGCGGGCCGTCGGCGCAAGGAGGCGGCAGCTTGTCCAGGTATTCGTGTTCGAGGGAGTCGTCTACGCGGTCGGTGCGGCTGCACTCGGGACCGTAATCGGGTTGCTGGCCAGCCAGCTGCTCGTCTCGTTCATCCCGCAGAGCGACCAGATCGGCTTCAGAGTGGTCCGGCACTTCGAGCCACGCAGTGCCGCCGTCGCCTTCTGCCTGGGTCTCGTGCTGACGCTTGCGACGGTCGCCGTTTCCGCCTACCGCGTGAGCAGGGTCAACGTTGTCTCGGCGATTCGCGGGCTGGAAGACGAGACGTCGCATGCATCAGCGCCCGCATTCGGGGGGCGTTTTAGCCGGCTCGTGGCAGCGGCGGGCGAACCTGCGGTACGGATCTTCCGCCGATCGGCGCCGAGGCCGACGCCATCGGGCGGTGAGCCGACGCCTGTGAGGAAAGGGAGGCCGCTTCGCTGGGCAGGGACGGTCGTGTCGGCGTTCTGGGGGGTGATTTACCCATTCTTCCGACAGGGTTGGCCGTTGATCATCCTCGGCGCCTACATGACCGTACAGGGGACAGCCTCCGCGCAGGCGTTCGGCGTCCGTGCGGGCGTGTCACTCACGATCATCGGCGCCGGTTTGACGCTACGGTGGGTCCTCGAACGGCTGAACGTCGGCTACCCGAAACGCGGGCGGATTGCTTTTACCGCGGCAGGGCTGCTGCTCATTCTGTTCTGGTCGATGCCGTTTCAGTGGCTGTTCGAGATATTCGGCGAGCTGGAAGGCGGGACCGAAATGTTCGTCCTGGCCGGAGTCACGATGGTTTCGGCCGCGGTTTGGGTCGTGATGTACAACACGAGCCTCTTTGTGTGGGCCGCGAACCGCACACTGGGGCGGATCGGCCGCATGACGCCGGTATTGAGGACTGCGATCGCCTATCCCATGGCTGCCAGGTTTCGCACCGGTCTCACGCTCGCCATGTTCGCCTTGATCATCTTCACCCTGATGGTCATTGCCATTCTCACCAACACGAGCCAGATCGCATTCGAGCGCCCGCACCGGGTGACCGGCGGCTATGAGATCACCGCAAGCGTGCCGGTCGATCTCGCTGTTCCTGACATCAATGCGGCGTTGAGCGGCGTTCCCGGCGTGAGCGGCGACGACTTTCTGGCCATCGCGGGATCGACATATATCCCGGCACGCGCCCGCGAGCCCGCCGCAAAGGTACAGCTATGGCAGCCAATCAGTGTTCGAGCGGTCGACGAAGTCTTTCTGGAGACGAACCGGCTCGAACTCGCCCACTACGATCCTTCGTACGGTCGAACGCCCCGCGAGATCTGGGATGCGCTTCGCAGTGATCCAGATCTGGCCGTGTTGAGTTCATCCGCTCTACCGGCCAGATTCGAACAGCAAATTGAGATCCACGGAACGCGCTATCAGTCTTCACAACTGCTGCGGGAAGCCCCGGAAGTCATGAGCGCCTTTGTCGTCGAGCTTCGCGACCCGGCCGGAGCACGTCCTCCCATGACCCGCACTGTGATAGCGGTGACAGATCAGCTTGCCGACCTGCTCGGCGATTTCCCTACGCTGACAACCGGGACTGAGATCCTGGGCCCCCTCTCGGCAAAGCCGATTCCGATCACGAACTACCACTTCAGGCTCAGGCAGGGCCTCAATCCGGTGGATGTGGCCGACCGGCTCGAGACCGGGCTCGTGGAACATGGAATCGAAGCGAACGTGAACGAACGGGAGCTGCGTGAACTGCTGAGCGTGAACAATTCGTTGAACCAGTTGTTCCAGTCGTTCATGGGCCTGGGTCTCGTCGTGGGAGTCGCCGCATTGGGAGTGCTGTCATTCCGGGCGGTCGTGGAACGCCGGCAGGCAATTGGAATGATGAAGGCCATCGGATTCAAGCCGGGCATGATCGCCCTGGGTTTTCTGATGGAATCATCGGTGGTATCACTGCTCGGGATCCTGCTGGGAATCGGCCTCGGAAGCCTGATCTCCTGGAACATCGTGAACGAGCTCAAGAACCAGATCGAGGGGTTGAGGTTTACGGTGCCATGGGGCAACGTGGCCGCGATCGTTTCGATCGCCTGGGGATTTTCGATCATCGCCACCCTGTGGCCTGCCTGGCAGGCGTCGCGCATCTACGCTGCCGAGGCCCTGCGGTACGAATAGCTGTACCGGCCGCATCCTGGCCGAGCCACCGGGACGTAGGGAGAAAGGTCGAGGGCCCTACGAGGCGCCGCCTTGAGCACCGTCGAAGGGTTCACGGCGAAGCTCGGCCGCCTAGACGCCGCCGGGCGGCCGCAATCCCCGCCGGACGCTCGTGACCCAGCTTTCCATCGCTCTCGCCCGCTCCAATTGCGCAGGCGTATCCACATCGACAAGACTGCGCAGACCCGGATCATGGGCCGCGGTCTCGGATTCTTCCATGACGTGAATCTGCGGTGATCCTGACGCGAGACACCGGTCTATCAATCTGCTGGGTGACCGTTCACCGCCGGCCATCGCCGTGCGACTGGCTTCCAACCACTTCCGTGTCGGGTAGACCGCGTGCAGGGGTTGCAATCGTCCGCGGAACCGGGGCACGACCGCGATGGGCTCGGCCCTCACGAACGCGCGATCGACCATCGCCTTGATCAAGGCCCGGGAAAGGAACGGATGATCGCCGCCAGTTACGAAGCACAGCGGTGTCGCCGTCGCGCTCAGCCCGGCACAGATCCCCGCCAGAGGGCCCGCATCTCGCTCCTCGTCTTCGACTACATGCATGCGCAGCGCGAGCGCGGTATCGCGGATCGAGTCTTCCTGGCCCGGGCGGACGACACCGATCAATTCCGCACAGACCGGACGCAGGGCATCAGCCACACGTGCCAGGAGGAGCTTGTTGCCCACCATCAGGAGCGACTTCGAGCGGCCGCCCATGCGCTTCGACGATCCACCCAGAAGGATTACTCCAGTAAGGATGCGCCGAAGGTGCTCGTCAAACGGCTGAGGGGTGCTGGTCACGTCGCATATTCTCGCCTGTCCGGCGTACTGTCGTTGCTATACTGGCCGCCGTTCCCGCGCAAGCCCACCCTCCCCCTCACTCCCCTCCCGTCAAGGGAGGGGTGGACACTTGAGGCAAACATGGCAGAACCAACCAGGCGCGTTTCGAACGAACTGCTCTCAAAACTCGCGCTTGTTGACAATGCGACTGTGCTTGGATCGCTCAACAGGCGAGGCTACCTGAAGGTTTACATGCGCGGTGTCCATTGCATGACACCCGGGCGAAGACTGGCCGCCCGCGCAGTCACTCTCCGCTACCTGCCTTCACGCCCGGACCTGGCCAGGCGGATTGCTACTGGCATGCATGGAGAGGGCTTCAACGTCACCCCGCGCTGGCGGGCCCTCGAGACGCTGGAGCCCGGCGACTGCTTCGTGGGCGACGCGATGGGCCTCGGCCACGTGTCCACCGGAGGCGACGTCGTGTTTTCGACGATCCTCGTCAGGGGCGCGGCCGGCCTCATCACGGACGGGGCAGTACGCGACGGCCACAAGGTGATCAAGTACGGCTATCCCGTATATGCCGGCGGCAGCACGCCCACTATCGGCGAGCCCGAGATCCTGCCTTATGAGGTAAATGAGCCGGTCCAGTGCGGTGGCGTTCTGGTGTGGCCCGGCGATGTGGTCCTTGGCGACGACGATGGCGTCGTCGTGCTGCCTTCTCAGCTTGCCGAGGAGGTCCTTGAAGAGGCGATCGAACACGACGAGACCGAGCAGGCAATTCTCGACCACGTAATCGAAAAGAAGGTTTCGCCCAGCAAGTTCTACCCCTTCAACGAAGAGACCAGGAAGATCTACGAGCGGTGGAAGCGCGGCCGTCAGCGTGAGAACGAACCGGCACGCCACGGGAGCAGGCGGAAGAAATGAGCCCCCGCAGAGTCAAGATCACCCTGGGCGACGTGAGCGTGACCGCCCAACTGAACTCGTCGGCGACCGCCGATCAGGTCTGGAACGCGCTGCCGATCAAGAGTCGCGTGAGTACCTGGGGCGATGAGGTCTATTTCAGTACGTCAGTTGCGGCATCCGAAAGCAAGGAAGCCACTGACGTGTACGAAGTCGGTTCGGTAGCCTACTGGCCACCGGGCAAGGCGCTATGCATCTTCTTCGGCCCAACGCCCGCCAGTCACGGAGACGAACCGCGCATGGCGAGCCAAGGGAACCCGGTGGGAAAGATCGATGGCGAGGCCCGCGTGCTGAAGAAGGTCAGCAGCAGCGCGGTCGTGACGGTAGAACGGGCCTAGCCTTCGCGAGATCACGCGCGATCGCACAACCTGTCCCGATGCGGGACACGGTGGGGGTCAAGGGAGTGTCGCTCTCGTTCGCCGATCAGTTGCGGCAGCAATCGGCCGAACTATGGGTTCGAATGCTCACCCATCCGTTCGTGGAAGCCCTCGGGGGCGGTAGGCTTTCGCTCGGTCGCTTCAGGTACTTCATGCGGCAGGACTACGTCTTCCTGATCGAGTACGCAAGGGTGCTCGCGTTCGCCTCCGCGAAAGCGCCAAACCTGGAGTCCATGGCCAGGTTCGCAAGGCTGCTCGACGAAACCCTTAACTCCGAGATGGCCCTTCATCGCAGTTTCTGTTCGGATTTCGGGATTACAGAGCTGCAGCTCGTCCGAACCAGACCGGGACGATCCACAACCGCCTATACCCGGTTTCTGTTGAAGATGGCGAAGGAAGGGATCGAAGAAATATCGGCGGCGCTATTGCCCTGCCAGTGGAGCTACGACGAAATCGGGCGTGCACTCGCGAGGAAGCACAGGGGGCCGGCAGATTCGTTTCACGCGCGCTGGATCGCCAGCTATGACTCGCCTGAATACCACGATGTGACGGAGTGGCTGATCAATTTCGTCGATCGCATCGGTTCGGGGACCAGCCGAGCCAGACGGGAGCGGATGCACCGCATCTTTGCCGAGAGCTGCAACCACGAAATGGCCTTTTGGGACAGTGCTTGGAACCTGGGACGGTGAAAAACGCGGCAATCACGAGGCCATACGGTATGTGCGACGGCGGGACTTTTCGCGAGAATGCTGCAACACTGTCCCGGATAATCTCGGATCGCGCGCGGCGACTTCCACACTCCGAAGGAGCAAATGGATGATCAGAGCCTACATCCTGATTGAGGCGAGTGTCGGGAAGGGGAACACGATCCTCACGGCCCTCCGCAAGGTGCCCGGGGTCGTCCGCGCCGACAGGGTTACGGGTCCCTATGACGTCGTCTGCGTGCTCGAGGTCGATGACCTCGACAAACTCGGCAATCTTGTCCGTGACAAGATCCACACTGTCGACGGCATCATCCGCACCATGAGCTGCGTGAGCTTTTCGCAGTAGCTATCGCAGGTTCTGTCTGAAGAACGCCAGCGTTCGGTCCCAGGCCTGCCTCGCAGCCCCTCGGTTGTAAACCTGCGGCCGTTCATCGTTGAAGAAAGCGTGCTGCGTGCCCTTGTAAATGTGGAACGTCGCCTGCTTGCCGGCGTTCTTGAGCGCCTCCTGTACTTTGGGCAGCCCGTCCGTTGCGCCGTCATGTTCGGCGTAATGGCCTTCGATCGGGCACCTTACGCCTCGCCAGTCCGGCTGATTGCGAAGCACGCCGTAGAAGGGGACGGCAGCGTCGATCACACCCATCGACGCCAGATAGAGCGCCAGCCCGCCGCCCATGCAAAAACCCACGCATCCAACTTTCTTCGGGTTGACCGATGCCTGGCCGCGGAGGTATTTCACGGCCCCTGCCATGTCCTTCCCGGCCCGCGGTATGTCCAGCTCCATCATCAGCTTCTGGGCATCGTTCGGCTCGGTGGCAGATCGGCCGTGATAGAGGTCAGGAGCGAGGGCGACGAACCCTTCCCTGGCAAATCGGTCGGCAACGCTCTTGATGTGCGGGACAAGCCCCCACCACTCCTGTATGACGATCACGCCGGATCCGCTTCCGGAATCGGGGACCGAGAGATATCCCTGCGCCTTCGATCCATTGCTATCGAATTCGACCATCTTCCCGGCCATCGACGGTTTCTCCTTGCCTTAAACTCCTCGGTTCATGACCAGTCTGATATTCATTGCCGCGGCCGGGGCGCTTGGCGCGCTGGCACGCTACGGGACGGCCGCGCTGGTGCACCGTGCGGTATCGCCTGCCTTCCCCTGGGGGATATTGGCCGTCAATTCCATTGGCTGTTTTCTGTTTGGCCTGATGTATGGCTACGCCGAAGAACGCAGGATCATCAGCCAGGAATTACGCGTCGTAGCGCTCGTCGGATTCCTCGGTGCATTCACCACGTTTTCGACATTTGCGTTCGACACTTTGAACTTCATCAGGGCGGAGCGTTATTGGCTCGCGATCGGGAACATTGTGCTCAGCAACGCGCTCGGGACAGCGTTCGTATTCGCGGGAATCCTTACCAGTCGCGCGACCTAGCGTTTTTGGGCTGACCCAGAAGGAGTGCTTCCGAACCCAGTGCCCGGGCCAGGCCGGATGTCCAATCGACGACCCGTTCGGAGATCTGTGAGCCACCAAACGGGACGTGGATCCGCTGAAACATCCGCGCACCCCTTTGGCCTGGCGTGCCCAGGGGGACGGGTTCGCTTCAGCCATCTTATCCGATAGTCGTACGCTCCGGACCTGTCATTGCAGGGGAAGCGGTGGCTGACGCCATTTGCTCGTATCGTTGACCGTGATCCGGGTAACCCATTTGACCCATTCGTACCCGCGCCGGCCGGGAGCTACCAGCCGGACGGGCGCACCGTGCCAGTGTGCGAGTTCTTCGCCGCCGACGCGGGTTGCCAGCAAGTAACCCTCGGCTTCGTCGAGGGATGCCCGCCGGTAGTAACCCGTCAGGGATGTGAATGTCACGCTCTTCGCTGAACGTTTCGGCCGGACGAGCGCCAGGACCCGGCTGACCGGTATCCCGGACCACTGCTGTGTCGAATACCAACCACCAGTACAATCCAGGGTCGCGGTGACCGCCTCGGGATTCAACGCGCCAGAAGCGTGAGACGTCATCAGGGCATACGAAAGCTCCGCCGGCTCTTCAACCTCGCCGTCAACGCGGAGGCGCCAAGATTCACGATCGATCGGCGCGGGGTTGTCATTGATCCACGACGTCGAAGGGAACGCGTTCCCCCCGAAACTGCCCCGTTCGAACGAACCCGTGAACCGGCGGGACCCGCCGGGCAGAGCAAACCGGCGCATTATCGATTCCGAGATCCACCAGGCCGCCGCGCCGGCAACCGCGAAACCGAAGAGCCGCAATGCGGTCCTGCGGTCGGCTGCATGTCCGAACCGGAAGCCACGGGTGTACTTGACGGCATGCCACACGACGAGCGGCGCGGCTGCAAGCCCTGCGTAGATATGCAGGCTCATGCCGGTTATGCCACCGACAGCAAAAAAGCCGGTCCACGTCCACGTTATGCCAAAGGCGATGCTCGACAGTAGCAGGGCAACAACCAGCAGCGAGGCGGCCCGCAGCTCAGATGGGCGAGGCCTCCTCAGCGAGCGAAGGACGATCAGGGTTTTCCATCCAAGGACGCTCAGGATCCCGAACGCACCCATCAGGTGAAGATTCAGGAGAAATGCTCGATCGGGCGAGCCGGCGACGAGTCCCAGCAGCCCGGTCACGAGCTCGAACATGACCAGGAACAGGAGGATCGTGTTGGCCCAGGGATAGCGCATCGCCGAAGGGCCCTCAGTCGATTGCCGGTGTTTTCACACGAATGGTAGCCGAACAAGCCGCCAGTCCGTATGCCGCGGAGCGCAGAAGTCCGTGCGGAACAGGCGGACTCAAAACCAGTCATGCCGGCCGCGTCCTGAGCCGACATCGCAGCCTGGCCGGCGCCCAGAACGATGAGAAAGGGACAAGCTGGCTCAGACCGCGACTCCGGTTGGCCGGCGTCCGACGCGATGAATGGGCGGTACGGATGCCCGGAACACCGCGTGGTGCGGGGTGAACCTGCGTTGGTAAGCGGCCGGAGGCGGAGGGGGCCCTAGCGCGCGCTGGCGGAGTCGCCCGTTGCCTGGGAGGCGAAAGGACTCATGGGCTCTTCGAAAGAGGTCAGCGCTGACGGCGCTTCGCTGCGCGTGCTTATGGGATTTGCTGACTGCAGAGTAACCAACACTACCAGGACCGCGAATGCGAGGGCGATCAGCACCACGATTGGGTCGAACCTTGCGGTCCGCGTTCTGGTAACAGTCACAGCAATCGGTCGGCTGGCCATCTTGCTTCCTTCAAATCTTTCGGCCGCTGTATCAACGGAACCAGCCTACGATCGGAGCGAGGTCCCCTTATAGGGGAAATCCCCTAATCGTTTCTAACGAAACTCCCACAAATGTCACACGCAAGTCCTAGGTC
>JACQUF010000309.1 GCA_016210435.1 Chloroflexota bacterium | reverse complement strand
TGTACTCCAGATGGACTTCGCCCGTCCCGCTGTTCCGCATGTCCGTGAGCTGCGCGAGGCGGCTCGCCAGGTTTTCGGTCAGCGGGCCGATGAATTCCTCACGCGTGTCGAGGGTAAGCAGCTCGTAAGGTTCCACGACCGCGCCGTTGACCTCGCGCGTCACTGCTTCGGGCTTCGATACCTCGAATTCAAAACCCTCTCGCCGCAGGGTTTCGATCAGGATGGTCAGATGCAGCTCGCCGCGGCCAGACACCAGGAACTCGGACGGGCTCGGAGTTTCCTGAACCCGCAGGCTGATGTTCGTCCGAAGCTCCTTCTGGAGGCGGGTATGGAGCATGCGGGACGTGCAGTACTGGCCCTCCCGGCCGGAGAACGGCGAGGTGTTGACCCCCATGATCATCCGGACGGTTGGCTGCTCGATTGCGATGCCAGGAAGGGCCTCGGGGGAGTCGACCGCGGTTATGGTGTCGCCGATGGCAACGTCTTCGACGCCGGCAAGCGCAATGATTTCCCCGGCTGACGCGGAAGCCACTTCCAGCCTTTGCAGTCCCTGGAACACGTATACGCGCTCGACTTTGAACGATTGGACGTCGGCGGCGGGCTGAGGCGCTGGCGAATCGGGCTGGCCCTTCGACTGGCTCAGGGCACCGCCTTCCGACGAGCTCGGGGCACCGCCCACATGCCGGATGCGCGCAATTCGCTCGCCCGCTCTGATCGTGCCGCGGAACACGCGCCCGATGGCAATCTGGCCCAGATGCGAGTCGTAGTCCAGGGCCGCAACCAGCATCTGCGCCGGCAGGTCCGGCTCGCCGGATGGCGGTGGTACTACCTGCAATATCGCTTCGAAGAGCGGCTCCATGTTGACATGTGGTTGAGCGAGGTCGGCAACAGCCCAGCCTTCGCGCGCGGACGCGTACAACGTGTGGAAGTCGAGTTGCTCCATGGTTGTCGCAAGCTCGAGGAACAGGTCCTGAACGAGGCGCACGACCTCCGCGACGCGCGCCTGCTCACGGTCGACCTTGTTTATGACGACGATCGGCTTCAGGCCGCGCTCGAGTGCCTTCTTGAGCACGTACCTGGTCTGAGGCATCGGACCGTCCACCGCGTCGACGACCAGCAGGCAGCCATCGGCCATGTTGACGACACGCTCGACTTCGCCGCTGAAATCGGCGTGGCCGGGCGTATCGATGATGTTGATCTTCACGCCCCTGTAGGTCACCGCGGTGTTCTTGGCGAGGATCGTGATGCCGCGCTCACGCTCGAGCGGGTTGCTGTCCATGACCAGATCGCCGACCTGCTGATTGGCGCGGAACACGTGGCTCTGCTTCAGCAACGCGTCAACCAGGCTGGTCTTGCCATGGTCGACGTGAGCGATGATCGCCACGTTTCGAATCTGTGTTGCAGTCAGCGTGTTCATCAATTACGTCAAAACCCCCTCCTGTTGCAAGTTGAAACCCCCTCCTCTGGAAGGAGGGGGCGCGGGGGTGGAGGAGGGGGTTCGCCCCACCCCGTAAGCCCCTCCCCCACCGGGGAGGAGCTCAGTTGCCGCTCGGCTCGGGCCGAGATCGTCGCTCTATGCCTTTGCGGCGGCCTTTACACGCAGTTTCGAGTGCGCCTCGAGCAACAGCTCCTCGGTGGCCTGCCAGTTGATGCAGGCATCCGTTATGGAGACGCCGTATTTCAGTTTCGAGATGTCGCCGTCGAGCTTCTGGCTCCCCTCGTAGAGATGGCTCTCGACCATCATCCCGACGATTTGCCGGTTGCCGCCCGCTCGCTGTTCCAGGACATTCCGGTAGACGACCGGCTGCATCCTGTAGTCCTTGTTCGAGTTGCCATGCGAACAATCGACCATCAGGTATGGCGGGACGCCCGCCTTCTTCAGCCGCTCGACCGCGTCTGCGACGTGTTCGGGTCCGTAGTTCGGGCCCTTGACGCCGCCGCGCAGGACGAGGTGGCCATCCGGGTTGCCGGTCGTCTTGATGATGCTGACACGGCCGTAGCCGTCGACACCCAGAAAAGTGTGCGGGACCTTGGCGGCGACGATCGCGTCGACCGCAATCTGGATCGAGTGCTGCGTGCCCCCGCTTCCGTTCTTGTAACCGATCGGGGTGCTGAGGCCGCTTGCAAGCTGGCGGTGAGTCTGGCTCTCGACGGTCCGCGCGCCGATCGCTCCCCATGAAATGACGTCCGCCAGATACTGCGGCGTCACGGGGTCGAGCCACTCTGTCCCGGCAGGGATCCCCAGCTCGAGGACATCCAGCAGAAACCTCCGGGCGCGGTATAAGCCTTCCCTCACATTGAAGGTGTTGTTCAGGCTCGGGTCGTTGATGAAGCCCTTCCACCCAACGGTGGTCCTTGGCTTCTCGAAATAGACCCGCATCACGAGCAGCAGCCGATCCTGGGTGCGCTTGCTGATCCCGGCGAGCCGCTTCGCGTATTCGAGCGCTGCTTTCTCGTCGTGGATCGAGCATGGTCCGACCAGCAGCAGAAGCCGGTCGTCCTTGCCGGTGATGATCTGCTTGATCGCTTCCCTGCTGGAGTACACGACATCGGCGATGCGGTCGTTGATTGGAAGCCGCTCGAGGAAGCCATCGGGCGGCTCCAGCGGAGTCATGGATTCGACGTGAAGGTTTGAAGTCTGTTTCATTTGCTACCTACCCGCGTTCACTGTTCACTTCGAGTGTCCTGGCGCATTGCTCGGATGCACGAGGCGCACAGGCCTGGTGGATGCCGTTGGGAGCCCGGACGGGGTCACCTGCGCAGCCAATCAGCTGCTATACAGGCGCCCCCCGGCAAACGCGAACAACGGCGAGGGGCGAACGCGGGTATATCCGGGGGTCTCGAAGTACGCCCGGGCGGAAAGGAGGTCTCTGAGTTCGCCTGCCTCGGTCATTAAGAACCGCCGTCGTGAGGACTACCCATGACGGGACACTAACCAGCAAGTATACGGCAAACCTGCTGTGGCTGTCCCGTGTCATTCTGAACCGCCGACGAAGAATCTGTTCTAATCTCCAACCGTGAACGGGACCGGATCTTCCATCGTCGAACAGGCGCGCCCGGACGGCCATCTGCCCCTTCCGGGTTTTCTGGGCCGGCTTACGCCATTGAGGTCGCTCGGATACCCGGCATTCCGTCGCGCCGTGATCGCATTCATCCTCGTAGCGATCGCGAGCTGGATGGAGCGCCTGGTGGTCGGCTGGTACGTTCACCAGCAAACGCAGTCTGCGTTCCTGACGGCGGCAACGTTTGCAGCCCGATCCGCGCCGCAGGTCGTATTCGGCCCGATCGCCGGTGCGGTCGCCGACCGGTTCGACCGCCGGCGGGTCCTGATC
>JACQUF010000304.1 GCA_016210435.1 Chloroflexota bacterium | reverse complement strand
GTGTCGGTCAGCCACACGTTGTCGTTCGAGTCGATGAAAATCCCGTGGGGGTCTTTGAAATCTCCTTCGCCCCAGGAAGAAATGAAATCGCCGCGTTCGGAAAAAATCACAACCGGGTGCCTGTCCCGATTGAAAACGAATACACGATCGCGGGAGTCAGTAGCGACATCCGAGCAGAGGCCGAGGGACCACCCTTCAGGGATCTTCGGCCATGATGTGTCGAGCTCGTATCGGAAATCCCCTTCCCCAACCTTCGGCATTACCGTCCTCCGCTGGTTCTGTGTCGGCCGGGACACGCTACGCTTGTGCCAAATGAGTGTCAACAAACGCGATCCGGGGCGAGGTTCTCGCGATCGATGAGCAGAATCGAGGTTATCGCCGCGGTGGAGGACAGCTGGCGGGCATTTCGTGATTCCTTTGAGCGCCTGACAACCGCGGACCTCGAAGCGCGAGGCGCATGCGGGGACTGGTCGATCAAGGACGTCGCAGGGCACGTGGCGGCATGGGATCTTGCCCTCTCGAGGCTCGTGACGGGCCGTGACGCGGGGCGCGCCCTTCCGGAGCGGCACGTCGATAGTTTCAACCAGCGAGAGGCCGGCAAGCGGGCCGGAATGACCGTTGGCGAAGTACTCACCGAGCTGGACGAGGCGCGCAGGTTGCTGCGGGAAGCCCTTCAGAAGGCGCCCGAAGAGCTATTCGCAGCCGGCTCTGAGATGCGACGGTGCATCGACAGCTACAGCGTGTTTCACCATCAGGAGCACACCGCTTCCATCCGGACCTGGATAAAAGAGAGCGGCCGCAGCTGGCGTGGGAAGAAGTGAACCCTCACCCTCGTCCGCCTAAGGCGGACAGGCCTCTCCCCCGGGGGAGAGGCGATCAGATGTACCTCGGGTGCCACTCGGATCCCGCCCATGAGCGGACCCGGGTCGGGGTGATGCGGACCAGGTAGCGCGGGCGCTTCGCCGTGCGGGCCAGATATCTCGGGCCGTCCGGCCCCATGTAGCGGCGGGCCATATCGTTGGCGATATCGAGCATCCGTCCCGTCATCTCGACTGGTCCCTCGACGACCTCCGCCCTCCCCTCGATCAGCACCCGCGTATGTGCGGGGTTGACATCATCAGCGCACGAAACGGCTACCCGCGGCTCCTTCCTCAGATGCGCCACGAACTCCGAGCGGCCACGCGGGATCACGTACATCGCCGACCCGTCCCAGAACTGCCACACGGGGACTACATACGGTGACCCGTCCGGTTTCACGGTCGCGAGCCTGGCGATCACCCCGGACCGCAGGAAGTCTGCAATCTCCTGTGAGGTGAGACCCTTCGCTTCAGGCAACCGTGTCTCTCATTGCAGTGGCCTCGATCTCGACTACTACTTCTGGTCTGCCGAGCACGGGTACGCCGGTGACGGTAGCCGCGGTGCCCATGCCATCGACGACGGTTTTGAGCGCCCGCGCCGCGTCGGCCAGCTTCGCGATACCGACGATATAGCTGCGCGTGCGCACGAGGTCCGACCATGCCAGACCCTGCGCTTCAATCGTTCCGCGGATCGTTTCCAGGGTATCCAGTACCTGCCCGTAGACTTCGTACGGGTGGCGGACAATCTCGCCGACTATCAGAGACGTTGATCCCGCGACATAAACAGTGTCACCGACCCGGACGGAGCGTGAGTAGTGATGCTCTACTTCAAAGGTCCGGCCGGTCCGGTGGTTCTTTCGGGTCTTGCCAGCGCCCCGCGCCGCGTCTGCTTCCAGCATGAACGTTGCTTCGTCCGCCCCGGCGCCTTCAACCGTGATTCCGGCAGATGTGGGCTCGCCCGGGGCACGAAATTCCTCCAGCGCCTGACCCTGAAAGCTGTGCCGATGGACTGTTGCCGGGTCGAAGTGGCGCGTCGCAACGACATCCTCGAGGGACGCGCCCAGAGCGCCGCACGCTTGGGTGGCGACGCTGCAAACGGCCGACACCTGCGCCTCATGCGGCGAAGGCAGCTTTCCAACCCCTGGCCACTCCGCGGTGATACCTGAGACGAAGATCTCGTCACCGGCGCGCAGGGCCCGGCAGGCGCCCCAATCCGGTACCGAAACGTGCCGGACAAACCGGTCCCCGGCGCCGCGTATCGCTTCCACTTCCACCGCGATCTTTACGTTGTGAGGGAGGCAGGTCATGCGAAGCGCAGAAAGCGCCGGACCCCGGTCGCCGAATACGCCGGCATGGACGGACCTCAGGGCACCCTCACCCCCGCGCTCGGTGAAGAACATGCGCGTTCGGACTACGTCGCCAAGGGATGACCCGGCATCGTGCAACAGCGTTGCCGCGTTCTGAAACGCACGCCGCGCCTCGGATTCGAGGCTGCCCGGTCGATCCGAAACGATCCCCGAGGTGAAGATGTGATCGCCGGCCGAGACCAGAGAAACCGTGCCGAGGGTCGATTCCATACCCGCGCCGGTCGTGATCGTCTTGCGCATTCGTCTTTCCCTGTCTTTTCAGCCCGGTTAGCTGAGCTGCCTGAGACGCGGGTCGAACCGGTCTCTCAACCAGTCGCCGAGGAAGTTGCCGCCCATTACAACAAGGAAGATGCAGACACCGGGGATCGATGCCACCCACCACGCGTCGTTCAGGTATCGGCGGCCCTCAGAGATCATCGAGCCCCATGAGGGATGAGGCGGCGGTATACCCGCTCCCAGGAAGCTGAGCGTGGCCTCGGTCAGGATGATGCTGCCCATGCTCAGAGTCGCGGATACCACGACCAGGTTGATCACGCCGGGAAGGATATGGCGGAAGATAATCCGGAAATGGGATGCGCCGGCGATCTTCGCCAGCGCCACATAGTCACGCGTTTTCAGTGAAAGCGTCTCCGCCCGGACGAGCCTGACCGCGCCGGGCCATGAAAGCAATGCCAGCAGGAGAATCAGCACGAGGAAGCTCTGGCCGAGCGTCACCACTACGACGAGGGCGACCATGATGTAAGGCAGTGCGGCCCAGGTATCGACGACACGCATGATGATCTCGTCGATATTGCCGCCGAAATAGCCTGCGAGCAGACCCATCGTGGTGCCGACCCCGATCCCCATGACCAGGGAGACTCCCATGACCATGGCGGAGACACGCGCGCCCCGGATGATCCGCGCCAGGATGTCCCTGCCTACCTGGTCGCCGCCCAGGAGGTGTGCCGATGACCCTCCGGCAAAGCCCCAGGGAGGCGTGTTCCTGGCGTAAAGGTCGGCTTTGAGCGGGTCGACCGGCTCGAGAACCGGCGCCAACGCCGCCGTGAAAATCAGCAGGCCAATGATCCCGATCGGGATGACCGGGTATCGCCTCAGGAATGACCAGAGCGACCAGGGGCGCCTGATGGGGATCCCCGTACCGGGAACCGGTCTGACGAGAACTCCGCCGGACTGACCTGCTGTATCCGTGTCAGCCATGCCTGATCCGCGGGTCCACGTACGCGTACGCGAGATCCAGAAACAGCGTTACCCCGACGTACAGGATGATGAAGATCAACATGCATCCCGCCAGCACCGGAAAGTCATTTCCGAACACCGCTTCCGCTGCCAGTCTCCCCACGCCCGGCCAGGAGAAGATCGTCTCGGTCACCACCGTCCCGGTGATGAAGCCGACGAACAGGAGAGCCGAGAACGTCAGAGGTGCAAGCAGCGAATTCCGGAAAGCGTGCTTCCAGATCACCTTCCATTCAGACAGCCCTTTCGCGCGCGCCAGCTTGACGAACTCGGAATCGAGAACTTCGAGCATGCTGGTGCGGGTAAGTCGCATATATCCTGCTGCCGGAAGCCAGCCAAGTACGATCGCCGGCATGACGTAGTTTCGGATTGCGAATCCCTCGCCCATGGTGCCACTCGGCAGCCATCCCAGCCGGACGGAAAAAAGGAGGATGGCCATGATGCCAACCCAGAAAGTGGGAAGCGTCTGGCCAAGAAGCGCGATCCCTCGGCCGAGATAGTCCATCCAGGTCCCACGTTTGACCGCGGCCATTACTCCGATGGGGACGCCGACCAATGTCCCGAACAGCCATGCAACCGAAGCAAGCCGGATCGTGTTGGGAAAGCGTTCTTTGAGCATTTGGATGACGGGGCGAGATGCGGTCAGGCTTTTGCCGAAATCCCCGTGGAGCACGTCAGCCAGCCAGAGCGCGTACTGGACGGG
>JACQUF010000303.1 GCA_016210435.1 Chloroflexota bacterium | reverse complement strand
CTCCCCGTTGGGGCGAGGGGTTACTAAGGATCCGAGCAATCGCGTGTGTAGCCGCAATTCAGGCAGCGGATCTTGCAATGCATCCCGTTTTCGATGCCTGTGATCGACGAGCCACAGATATCGCAGATCGTCGGTCCCCCCGGGATGCCACGATGGGCCGCCTGAAACTGGCCGATATGGCTGTGGAGCGTCGCCGGGTCGGGACGCGTTACCGCGGGTAGCGGTCCGATGTCAGACCGTTTCATACGGGCGCCGTTCGACTCTGGCATTGACGGCGAGTATACAGACGCCTAGCCGCGTCCCTGCTCAGCGCCTGGGAACGACCGTCATCACCTGCTCGCCGGTCGGCTGGCCGGAACCTCCGGCCGGCTCGATCGTCACCCGGCCCTGGAGGAACTGCGTTCCCGAGATCGGGAGCGAGAACTCGATCCAGGCAAAGCCGTCCGGGCGGACCGCAAATGTGCCGGGGCTCCACATGCGACCTTGATGGAACAGCCAAAGCTGGTATTCCTTCCCGGCGGGCGGCGGCCTGAGTCCGGTGACCCAGAGGACGGCGGGCCGGCCGGACACGCGGTTCGATGCAAGCACCGCGGTGGCGCTCGAAGCCTCACCTCGGCCTCGAGCCAGGTCGATTCGGTATCCTCCCGGCTCAGCAGGTAAGCGAGCTGGGTCTGGTAGACGAGGATCTCCTTGAGCGCCGCCAGGTCCTGCTGGGCGGTGAGGAGTTTCGACTCCGTGTCCTGAACGATCCGCTCCTCAAGCGCCGCCTTGGTCTCCTGGATCTTCGATTCGGTCTCCTGCGCCAGTTTCTGCTCCGTCTCCTGCAGTTTTGCAACGGTGATGGGCGTCACGTGCTGTTCGGTAGCGGAAATCTGCCCCTCTATGCGGTCGATCTTGCGGTCGACGACGCTGTTGAAGATGACGAGCGAAACCGCGCTCGCGGCGACCGCTGCCACGAGGGCCGCGGGCGCGGCGTATGCAAGGCGCGGGGCGACCAAGCGCCGCTTCAGCCTCGACCAGGCCGACGGCCCGGCGACGCGTACGGGGGCCGTTGCCGCGGTGCGGGCCGTTCGTTCCAGTTCAAACTGGCGAAGGAGCCGCGAGCGGAGTCCTCTTGGAGGCTCGGCTGGCGGCGCCACAAAGGCAAGCGCCGCTGCGGCCTCCTGCAGTTCCTCAAGCTCGGCTCGGAGCTGGGCGTCAATTTCAAGGCGCGCCTCAATCTCGCTCCGTCTCTCCGAGTCGAGAGCGCCAAGGGCGTACGCGGCCAGGTCGTCGCGGTAGTCCTGGCTCGATTCCGGGGTCACGCTGATCTTTCCTCAATCCGTTCGCTCAACACGACGCGCAGTTTCTTGAGCGCCAGCCGCATGCGCGTCTTCACCGTCCCGAGCGGCTGCTCGGTCCGGTCTGCGATTTCAACCTGGGTCAGTCCTCCGAAGTAAGACATTTCGATTACCGAGCGCTGCTCTGGCGGCAGGGTCTGCAATGCCTCCAGCACCATGGCGCTCTCCGAACGCGCGACGACTGCCTCTGGAGGCGGGATCGTCTCCGAAGGCAGGTCGGTGTGCTCTTCGATGTTCGGATTTTCCCGGTGTCTCTGCCTCCGCCGCTTTCTGAGCTCGTCGATCGTGCGGTTATGAGCGATGCTGAACAGCCACGTTGTAAACCGCCCCTTGCCGGCTTTGTAGCTCGACACGCGGCGCCACACACTGAGAAATACGTCCTGAGTGACCTCTTCGGATGACTGGGCGTCGCCGAGCATGCGCGCGGCGAGGGCAAAGACCCTTCGCCCGTAGCGGTCGTAGAGGGCTGCAAGGGCGTTCTTGTCAGACGAGGCGATCAGCGCGAGCAGCGCCTCATCCGAAAGCCCGTCGTAGTTCACGCGCCCGTCCGGGGCGTTGGCGATGACGCCCGCCAGCATCGGGCCTCGCATTTCGGCGACCAGATCCACCGCGCCCCCTCACCGCCTGATATGCCGGTATACGTGCGCGCGACCCCCGTCGGATTTCGCAACTCAGTCTGCGGTTGTGCCTGGACCCCGGGCCAGCTGCCGAAGCTGTCGCAAAGTCTCGCGCGCCGAGGCGAGGTCGTTGGATTCCGGCGCCCGCTCGACGTATTCGGCCAGCATCTCCGCAGCAGCCTGGAACCGGCCCATCTTTGCGTGAATCTTTGCAAGGTCCGCCAGGTTATCCCAGAGATTTGGTTCGACGACCTTGATCCGTTCAGCGGCCGCGAGGGCCTTCGGGAGATCGCTCTGTTTCAGGTAGATCGCCTTCAGGTTGGTCAGCGCCCGCCGCAGGATCGCACGATTCGTGTACGGCGCCAGGTGCCCCTCGACATCGACGCCTGCGCCCAGTGAATTACGTGTGATCGTGGCGCATTCACGCTTCGTCAGCAAGCCGCCCCGGTCAAAGCAGTCGACGTAGATCTCGGCCTGGCCTTCTCCAGCCCGCAGTACGAAGTGACCCGGGATACCGATTCCGCGGAGTCGGAGGCCCGCACGGCGGGCGACCTCCATGTAGATCACGCAGATGGCGATCGGGATGCCGAGTTTCCGCTCGAGCACGTCCGAGATGTAGCTGTTGCGGGGGTCGTAGTATTCGTTCTTGTTGCCGCGCAAACCCTCCTCATCGAACAGGACTTCGTTCAGCGCGTAGATACCGTCGTACGGGGTGCGTGCCCGGCGTACTTTCGGTTTCGCCCGCTCACCCAGGAGGGCGATCCGTCCAAGGTACTGCACGACATCCAGGCCGGGATATTCCTCAGCCGCGATCCAAAGGCTGGCGAGGGCGAGGTCGATGTCGGCGTCGGGGACCGAAAGTGCTCGCTCGAAGCCTTCGCGTGCCAGCGGCTGATTGGACGGCATGTGCGGCATTCTATCGCTTCACTTGACACCCTGGTAACAGCCTACTTAGACTCCGGACTTCACAATCGAATCAATTCGTCCAGGGGGAGCTTGGCAAGCCAGGCTGAGAGGTCCCGCTAAATCGGGGACGACCCCATGAACCTGATCTGGGTAATGCCAGCGAAGGGACGCGGATCCGAAGCGAGCCAGATGGCGACGCCGCCTCCCTGATGCTGGGGAGGCGTTTTTTATATCTGCCGGTCCCGCTAGCCAGCAACGAACCCTGCCGGACACACGACATGGAGGGCCACTGCGCCTCGCAGTATCCGGCGTGACCAAGGTTTACCCCGGCCGCCGCCGGGAACCCGATCTGCATGTGCTCGCGGGGGTCGACCTTTCGGTAGACGCGAACGAGTTTGTGTCCATCATCGGACCGAGCGGATGCGGCAAGAGCACGCTGCTGAACATCATCAGCGGGCTTGAATCTGGATCCGGAGGAACGGTCTCGCTCAGCGGAGATCCGGCCGCTCGACGGCTGGGCGTAGTCGCATACATGCACCAGCGGGATCTGCTCCTTCCGTGGCGGACGGTGCTCGACAACGCGGTGCTCGGGCTTGAACTTGGAGG
>JACQUF010000308.1 GCA_016210435.1 Chloroflexota bacterium | reverse complement strand
GTCCAGGAGGGGATAAATCATATCCAGGATCAGCAACCCTACGGCCACCGATAGGATCACCAGCAAGATGATCCCCTGCATCATGAAATAGTCATTGGTCACAATCGAGCGGTAGAGTTGATGCCCGATGCCCGGGTATGTAAAGACGACTTCGACCAGCACCGCGCCAGATACCACATGTGCTAGCACGATGGCGAACGCTGTGATCTGTGGAAGAATCGCGTTACGGATACCGTAGTTCAGGAAGATGCGACGCTCCTTCAGCCCCTTGTAATCGGCGAGTTTCATGTAGTCCTCGCCCATCGTGGTGATCATCATTCCGCGCATGCCGAGGCCCCAGAATCCGATGCCGCCAAGGACGATCGCCGACGCCGGGAGCACGGCATGCCGGAAGATGCTCCAGACCGTCTCCCAATTGAGGCCTAGTTCAAGTCCGAACTTATACGCCCCGCCTGCTGGAAAGAATCGCCAGATCATCGCAAAGCCGAAGATCAAGACGATCCCCAGGAGATAGAAGGGGATCGCCGACAGGGTCATCAGGAGCGGCACTAGTGCCGTGAAGGCTCGCGGGGATTTCCGCCAGCTCATCAGCGCGCCGAATAGCGATCCCACGGCGAAGGCGATCACCGTAGCTGTAAGCAGCAGCCCTACCGTCCAGGGCAAACGTCGTGCGATCACCGTGGTCACGGGTGTCCCCAGCTCCTGGATCGACACTCCCAGGTCTCCCCGCAAGATGTCTGTCCAATAGACGAGGTACTGCTTCCATAGCGGCTTATCGAGCCCAAACTTGGCCTCGTACTCCGCGATCATCTCGTTGATACGGCCGACGTTTACGCCGCCCTGCGCCGCCGCTTCATAGAGACGCGACTCGATGGGGTTCCGTCCCGAGAGGCGCGGGATGAAGAAGTTCAACGTTACAGCGACCGCGATCACAGCGACGAGCAGCCCGAGCCGCCTGAGGACGTAGTCAACGGACATTTGGGCTACCGCTTTTCCTCGCCGCCATGCCGCTCCCCTCACACTAACTGCTATACAAGCGAGCCTGGCGCGAAATGCTATACGAAAGGCCCATCGCCATCCACTCTGCCCGATGAGGGCAGATCGTGTTGGTCATTTACGGCGAGGCGGTCTATATTTCATCGAAGCGCGACATATTGACTTTTCGTGTCGGCCGCTATATCAATATGCCCCGACTTGTCGGGCGGGCTGGGTAGCCAGGCATGCGTTAACCTGTGCGAGTCGCGGCCTGGCCAAGCTCTTACCGGGGGACCGAGACACCGAGGCCATGTTGGTGGTGGCTATGCCAATGGCAATGCCAGGGGGATCCTATGACGCAATCATCCGCTTTGCGCTCTTGGAGACACGGTCGTCTGGCTGCGCTGGCGCTATTCATGTCCGGCATGGCACTACTGGCCGTCGCCTGCGGGGGCGGCGAGGCGCCGGCGACCAAAGCGCCGGCAGCCCAGGCCACCCAACCACCAACGGCGACCAGGGTACCGGCGGCCCAGGCCACCCAACCACCAGCGGCGGCCCCGACTCCAACGTCCGCGCCTGCAGCCAAGTTTGAATTTCCGATCAAGCAGAGGGCCAACGTTTCGCGGGCAGAGACATTGGTGTTCGCGGGTCCGGCGACGCCCACCATAGCCGAGCACGACAATATGAATCCGTACTCGCTGGGCGGATTGGGCCGCGTGCGAGGCATCCTGAACAAGACCGTTTACGAGTACCTGTATCTCTACAACCACAACACGGCCGAAGAGATCCCGTGGCTCGCCGAAAGCTACAAAGTTTCGAACGACTTTATGAAGATCGATGTGACCCTCCGCAAGGGGATCGAGTGGGCGGATGGCAAGCCTTTCACGTCGTCGGACGTCCAGTTCACCCTGCACATGCTCCGAGATACGCCAGCACTCACCTTTGCCTCAGACATAAAAGAGTGGGTGAAAGATGTCCAGGTCGTTGACGACCAGAAATTCATCATCAACCTGAACAAGCCTAACGCGCGGTTCTTCTTCTTCTACTTCATCGAGAACTCAGAGATCCACATCACGGTGCTCCCGAAGCACGTCTGGGAGGGAAAGGACCCGGCTACCTTTAGCAATTTCGATCCGGGTAAAGGCTGGCCGCTCGGGACCGGCCCATATGCGCCCGTCTCCGCGAGCGCGCAGATTCAGACCTTTGACCGCAATGACAACTGGTGGGCCGTGAAAGCGGGGTTCGCCCAGCTGCCCAAGCCGCTGCGCGTGACGCACGTCGCCGTGGGCAGCACCGATACCTGGATCGCGATGATGGTGAACAACGAGATCGACGTTGGCCACAGCATGCAGCCCGGCCAATTCGTGGCCTCGAGAGGCCGGAATCCGGACGTAGTCACGTGGAACAAGAACGGCCCTATCTGGGGCGCGCCCGATGCCTGTCTTCTGACCGTCGGCATGAACACCGCGACCGAACCCTTCAACAGCGTGGACGTTCGTTGGGCTTTGAACCACGCCATTGACCGCGGTAAGTTCATCTCCCTCGGATACGAGGACTCCGTGATCAAGCGGGCAGTCCCCTATTCGTCGTACGGGGGCCTGGCGCTTTACGAAAATCAGCAGTCCGACCTGATCGCAAAGTACAAGCCGGATAACCCGGACCCAAACAAGGTCGCCGAGCGAATGCAGAAGGCTGGCTACACGAAGGATGCTCAGGGCCTCTGGACAAAAGGCGGGAAGCGGATCACGGAGAAGGTGCACGTACCTAGCTGGCTAAGGCCGATGGGTCCGGTCCTGGCAAAACAGATGAAGGATGCCGGGTTCGACGTTGAGTTTCAGCAATACGACGATAACGCCCCGTTCTTCAACGCGGTGCGCGCCGGGAACGTAAACCTGTGGAGCCTCGTGCACTGCGGCTCAAGCAGAGAGCCACACGGCACGCTACAGCACTTCCACAGCCGCTTTGCATCGCCAATCGGGACGGCCGGTTCATACATCTGGGCAAACAGCAACTACTCGAATCCCGAATACGACGCCATCATCAACAAGATGGACGCGATCTCGCCTCGCCCGAACGACCCCGGGTACATGGGTTTGGTAAATCAGGCGCTGGACGTCTATCTGCGTGACCTCCCGCAGATTTACCTTTCAGACGAGATGCACGTCAGGACGTTCAACAACCATTACTGGAAGGGGTGGATGAATTCGGAAAAACCGTACGTCGCCCCCTATCAGGTTTGGGCCGGCTTCTTGCTCGCTGTTCTGAAAGTGGAGCCGACCGGCAATAAGTAGCCGCTTCTCCTGGCCCAAAAAGTAGACCTGCTGTTACTGGGGGCCCTGGGTATCCAGGGTCCCCTGCCTTTTCGGCGGCACGGCGCCCAGTTCGCCCATGATGTCCCGGGCGAATATTTCCAAGCTCGTTGTATCCGGATAGTCCAAGAAATACGGCGTGAAGTGCTCGACGCCAACCTTGAGGTATGCTTCGACCTTGGCCCGGCATTCGTCGACGGTACCGATCACGTAGACCGACTTGGCCCGATTAATCGCGTCCTCATTTGCCAGCGGCTCATGCCCGGCGGTCCGTCGCCAATGGTTCAGCCAACTGGCCAGCCGGTTGTCCGCCTGGGAGCTCCCGTCCGTGATCAGCACACGGGTCTCCATCGTTCTTTCGATCTCGCTGTATCCCCGCCCGACTGCTTCGCAGTACTGGCGCAGTACGTCTGACTTGCGAGCGTACTCTTCGGGAGGTACGGCAGGGATGTTCCAGGCGTCGGCGTGTTTCGCCACGATGCGCAGCGTGCGCTGCTCACCTCCGCCCCCAATCCAGATACGCGGCCATGGCTTTTGAATCGGGGCCGGCTGGCAGGGCGCGTCGGTGACGCGGTAGAAGCGTCCTCGGAACGTCACGGGCTCTTGCGTGAACAGCGCCTTCATCAGCTCTATCGCTTCCTCGAGCCGGTCCATCCTCTCCTTGACGGACTCCACCCAGGGCAGCCCGTATGACTCCTGTTCGAGCCTGTACCAGCCCGCACCTATTCCCAGGTCCAACCTCCCCGCCGACAGGTAATCCAGCGTGGCCGCCATCTTGGCCACCAACGCCGGGTTCCGGTGCGTGTTTCCAAGTACCAGTGTGCCTATCCGGATCTCCGACGTTGCGCCAGCAAGTGCACTGATCGCCGTCCATGCCTCGTGCTCTCCCTCCTCGTGACCGAGAACGAAGTGGTCGGCGACCCACACAGCTGAGTAGCCCAGTGATTCGGCTTTCAGGGCGAAGGCCTCGAGTTCCGTCCATTCAATGCTCTTGGTGAAAGCGCTTCCGCCAGCGAAGGTAGGCAGGCAGACGCTGTAGCCGGGCATGTCAGGCCGCCTCATCTTCCTGGCTCGGCGAGGCGACCGCCTCTATCCGGCCTGCCACCGAGTGCCGCCCCAAAATAGGGCATCACTTTTCTCGCAAATAAGCGCATCCCGTCCAGCGATGGATAGTCCATGAACCAGATGATGAACCGGTCGATGCCCAGTTCGACGTACCGCTCAATCTTTCTGGTTACAGCCGCCGCATCGCCGACCAAGAAGGTTTCGCCCAGCTTTGGCCAATCTTCGAACGCCTTGCTGCCAGGGTTGCGCCGGTTCACCAGTTCCTGTAGCCGGCTAACCTGCCCACCGGTTTCCGCGATCAGAATCTCCGTCTCGAGCGACAGCTTCAATGTTCCGAAGTCACGCCCATTTCGCTCGCACGCCTGCCTGAGTCCTCCCAGCACGGCCCGGCAATGGTCGACGGAAGCTGGCGTGCTGTTCCACCCGTTGGCGTGGCGGGCAATCACGTCGAATACGTGAGGTTCAGGCGTATCCGACGCTGCCAGGAGACCAAACGTCCCGATCCAGACGGGAGGATGAGGGCGTTGGACCGGGCGTGGATAGCAGATCGCCTGTAGGATGCGGTGAAACCGGCCTTCAAAGGAGGGCCGGTCCCGTGTCCACATCAGCTTGACGATCTGCACTGCCTCTTCGAATGCCGCCATGCGATCGGCATCGTCGAGCCACTCGAAACCATAGGCTTCAACCTCTCTGCGACTAAACGGCGACCCCGGTTCATAGAAGAAGTCGAGGCGCCCGCGGGAGATGCAATCCAGGGTGGCTGCCATCTTGGCGGTCAGCGCCGGGTTCCGGAAAAGCTGCGCCAGGTGGATGCTGCCGATCCGCATTCTGCTGGTCATGCCCGCCGCCCAGGACATGAACGTCCAGCCTTCCATGATGGCGCCGTCAATGCCAGTGGTCAGGTGGTCAGCTGCCCACATCGAGTCGTAGCCGAGTCTTTCGCCCTCGACGATCGAGCGCGCCAACTGTGCCACGTCGAGACGGTCGAGAAGAGGTGTCCGGGGGTGTACCGATTTCGTGCCTGCGAAGATCGGCACGGCGAAGCCAAAACCGGGCGTACCGGCCATTCTATTTCTCCGTCCTGAGGGCCTTCGTTGTCGTAAACATGGATCGACCAGACCTGCAAGACACGCCGCAGAAGGTCACGTCTGATCGGCTAGAGCCCATTCGCGGCGTTCACTTCCGCCTGGTAGCCTTCGACCGAGCCCTCGAGGATGTCCGCCATCCTGACCGGTTGGCGGGTCATTCCAGATTCCAGCGTCGCGTACGCGAGCCCGAGGGCCTTTATCCCGGTCTCCGGGCCCACCTCCACCGGCGCGCCTCCGGTGATAGCCCTGGCGAGCTCGGCGTATTCGATGGCGATCAGCTTCCGGTCGATCTCGTCGAACGGCATGTCGTAAGAGGCCATACGCCGTACCCCGCCCCAGAACGGGGCGGTTATGTCGTTCAGTTCCCAATCGGGTACAAGCGACAGCATCTCTTCGCCCGTGAGCGGCTGCACTGCGCCCTCCAGCTTGACCGCGGGACTCTGTCCCGTGCGGCTGCGAGGCGGGATCATCGTGCCCGCAGCGCCATGGATCGTGTCGACTCCGACCGCGTGACCGTGCGAGGCGTTTGAGATGGCGTAGTGGCCCACCGCCCCGCTTGCAAACCGCATGACCGCGAATGCCGAGTCCTCCTGGTCGAGCTCGATCGTGTCCTGGCCGGCGAATTCCTCTTCGACCCTGTGCTCGTAGAACCTTGCAAGGTTGGCGTTCATGCCCGACCGCCTTCGGATCCTGGCGAACAGCCCGGTCTCCGCATACACGGTCTGGATGTCGCCCATGAAGTAGATCATCAGGTCGGCGTCGTGTACTCCTTGCTCGATGATCATTGAGCCCGCGCGGGACTTCAAAGCCCGCCACCCGGTGTTGTGCATCAGCGCGGAGCCGCCGCCCAGGCCCATCCGCACCATGAAGTTCGGTCTACCGATCGCGCCCGCATCCAAGAGGGCCTTCGCCAGCCGGTTCATCGGGTCACGCCGATAGTTCTCGGCGATCGACAGGACACGCTTATGGGTCTGCGCTGCCTGCCGCATCGCGTGACATGCACGGATCGTGACACCCATCGGCTTTTCCGTCATGACGTGAACGCCGTGCTCGAACGCCGCCACCGCGAAGCGATGGTGCATCCGCGTGTCCGTCACGATGTCCAGGGCATCAAGGTTGGCCTCGTCGAGCATCCGGTGGAGATCAGTGAAGACGCCGGGGCGATCACCGGTGGCCTTCTCCACCACTGATGCGACACTCTCCGCGGCCGGGGCATGCCTGTCGCAGACGGCGACCAGCCGGAAGCTGTCAAACTGTTTGCAGAGCTCGATGTAGCCGTGAGCATGGCGCATGCCCATGCCGCCGGCGCCCACCATCCCGAGTTTCAGCGTCACTGGATCCCCCTCCGCCGGAGCCGGTCGGCCAAAAGACCGGTCCTGAAACGTCTCCTACCTGAAACCCACCGAGCCGTCGGCACGAAGTTGCGTTTTCCCGCCGCCCTTCGACTGTGGGTGTTTCTTCAATCCCGCCTCGTCGAGTTCGATCCCCAGCCCTGGTCCTTCCGGAGCCAACAGATAGCCGCGCTCCAGAGGGACCACGCGGTTGACCACGTCGCTGAATGGAGGCTTCTCCTGCGGCCGATGCTCTTGCACTTCCCAGTTCGGGACCGCGCAGCCAAGCTGGACATGCGCGGCCGTCGCGATCGGCCCGTTGGGAACGGCGTGAGGGATGACTCCCTGGTGATGGGCCTCGGCAAGCGCGCAAATCTTCTTGCACTGGGTGATTCCGCCGGCCAGACCGACGTCCGGCCTGATGAAATGCACCCCGCCGTATTCCACGTATTCCCGGAATTCCCAAATGTTCAGGTTCCGCTCGCCCGCGGCCATGGGAACCCGCACCTTCCTGGAGACCTCTCCGAATGACATCACGCTGTCTGGCGGCACGGGGTCTTCGACGAACAGCGGCCGAACCTTCTCAAGTTCCTGGGCCAAAACGATCGAGTCACCGACAGCCATGTTGCGATGGATCTCGATGCCCATATCGACGTCCCAGCCGATTGATTCCCGGACGGCCCCGGCGCGATCGACCAGGTCCTGGATTCGGCGGCCGTGCCTCATGTCGATGTGGTCGTGCTGGAAGAGCAAGACCTTCACAGCCGTGTAGCCATCCCTGGCCGCCTTCGCCGCCTCCGCAGCAACCTCGTCTTTGGTGCCGGTGCCCAGCACCAGCATAGCCCGCACCTTATTCCGCACCGGCCCGCCGAGGAGCTCATATACCGGCGCCCCGTAGTGCTTGCCACGGATATCCCAGAGCGCCTGGTCGATCGCGCTTATTGCGCCACCGAGGGCGCCACCGCGCATGTTCTTGTTGCGTTGCATCCACAGCCAGTGCTGTTCCACCGGGAGTGCGTCGTTCCCGATGTAATAGTCCCGGAACGACAGCGCGACGTCCTCCGCGGCGCGCGGCCATCCAAAGAAGGTCGATTCTCCGACTCCGCGGGTACCGTTCTCGGTTGTGATCCGAACAAACATCCAGCTGCTCGCGATGAAGGTTTCGAAATCCGCGATCCTGAGCTTCGACACCGCTCTCCCTTACCGGCCGTTCGGGCGGCGAGTACCGTCATTCGCGAAAGGCCGAATGGACATTACGCCGCCGTCGGCCATATAGCAAGATTCACTGATCGGATATATACCCTTCGACGAAGTTGCTATTTCTCCGGGTCGGATGTCGTGTCCAGTAGCTTGTTCGGCACCCTTGCATGCGCGGTGACTCGGAAAGTATAGGAGTCCGTTTCGGCTGCAATTGACAGCCCGTAACCCCCGGTGTATCAATTGCCGCGTCGTCGAGTCGGGCGATGAAGTCTTTGTGAGGTATGTCATGCGCGACAGAAGACATCTTCGAGTCCCAGCAGCCCTTGGAGTATTCGGCGCATCCGCCCTCATTGGACTGATCGCCGCCGCGTGTGGCGGCACCGAAACGGTCGTTCAGACCGTCGTCGTGGAGAAGCAAGTCGAGAAGCCCGTTGTGCAGACGGTCGTCGTCGAAAAGCCGGTCGAGAAGGTCGTCCAGCAGACCGTGGTCGTTGAAAAGCCGGTCGAGAAGGTCGTCCAGCAGACCGTGGTCGTTGTCCAGACTGCGACGCCGACAGCCGCCGGCGCAACAGGGTGAAGTGACCCTGGGCCTTGCCAAGGTCATACCGCCGTTGTTCGTGCCAGCGCTCGGGGGGGTCGGCCTCGAGCAGCATTACGCCAGCTGGGGAATCGTTGAGTTCCTCATCCAGGCCAATGCCAAGGAGCAGCTTGACCCGGGCCTGAGCATGGCAGAATCCTGGACACTTGCGCCGGACCAGTCCAAGGTCACGTTCAAGATCCGCAAGGGCGTGAAATTCCACGGCGACTGGGGTGAAGTGACCGCGGACGACGTCGTGTGGAGCCACAACAACGCGCTCCGTGAAGGATCAACCTTCTGGGGGATCAGCGGCCTGCGGACGTGGATGGACACCTGGAAGAAGATCGACGACTACACGGCCGAAATGAACATCCAGAAAGGCAAGTACAACCCTACATGGGAAATCGGGATGTCCAACCTGCGCACCCACTCCCCGTGGATTTATCCAAAGCTCGCCTACGACCGTCTCGGTGAAACCAAGGCGAACGTTACTCCCCTCGGCACCGGCCCTTTCAAGGTGTTGTCGTACCGGACGGCCGAAGAGGTAAAGCTTGAAGCGCTGCCGACCCATTGGCGCGCACCGGCGAAGATCAAGTCGATGAGGGTCATCGAAATCCCGGAGGACCTGGCGAGGGTCGCTTCGTTCCGCACTGGCGAGACCGACATAATTGAAATCCCCAACAAGTTCATCAACGACCTGAAGAGGCAGGTCTCCGGTTCACGAGAGGTCGTTGCCCGCGGGAGTGAATTCCCGCACACAATGAACATTGGTGCCGGCAATTTCTGGGCACTGAAGAAATGCGACACCGGTAAAGACATTTTCCCTCGACCCGCGTTCACCCCGGACGACAAGCACCCGTACATCGGCAATCCGTACGAGGGCCAGACGGGAACCGATCTCAAGTTCGATCCCGATACTGCGTCGATGAAGCGTTCGCTGAAGGTCCGTCAGGCGTTGGGCATGGCCATCGATCGTAAGACGATCATCAGCACGATCTTTGGCGGCCTGGCGCTTGACGACGGAGCCATCTCAGGGTTCGTCAAGTCAGACCCTCAATGGAAGAAATCGTGGGAGATCCCGCACGACCCGGCGAAGGCCAAGGCCCTGCTCGCGGAGGCGGGCTATTCCAACGGGTTCGAGTTCGAGTTCTACCTGGCGCCCGACCACATCGTGATCAACCCTGAGGCAGGAGCCGCGATCGCCCAGATGTGGCGGCAAATCGGACTCACGGTCAAGATCGACTCGACCGCCTATGCGGCCGCCAGACCGAAGCACTTCGACGGTCAGGACAACCGGATCTGGTACCGCCACAGCAGCATCGGCAACATCGATCAGCAGAAGTTTGGCAACTTCGGACCAAGCAACACGTTTGATCACATAGAGTTGCCATGCGACATGCAGGCGTTGAGTTTCGCCAATCGCACTGAGCCCGACCTCCAGAAGAGGATTAAGAACAACGTGGACCTCCAGGACTACGTGTCGAATTGGTATCTCTCGATGACGCTCTACACCGTCCCAGAGCACTGGATGCTCAGCTCCAGGATCGAAGATTGGAAGCCGCACTTCATGCCCGGGCGCTACTTCACGGCGCCTGAGACGTTGAAGGTCAAGAAGTAGGGGATACCGCCCGAACCACAGTCGTGAGGAGCCCGTCTTGCTCCGCTACATAGCGCGCAGGGTGGTACTTGCCCTCTTGGTACTCGTGAGCGCGACCGTCTTTTTATTCGTGCTGTCAAGGGCCGCAGGCGACCCGCGGTTCCTCTACATGAACGAAACCACGAACCAGGAAGAGTGGGAGGCGTGGGGGCGCAAGATGGGCCTGGACCGACCGATCGTGGTCCAGTTCTGGTCCTGGTTTACTAAGGCCCTCCGAGGCGATTTCGGCAGCTCGCTGTGGTTCAAGCGGGACTCGTTCGAAATTGTCCGGGAGCGCGTTCCGGCAACCCTTCAGCTCGCGGGATCCGCATTCGCGTTCACGATGATTGTTGCAATTCCTCTGGGCGTGCTGTCAGCGGTCCGGCGCGGATCGCCCTGGGACTACGTGGGACGTGTATTCGCCCTTATGGGTCAATCCATGCCCGGCTTCTGGGTCGGCATCGTCCTGATCATGCTGTTTGCGGTGCAACTGGAACTCTTGCCGACTGGCAGGCGCGGCGATTGGTCTTCGTACATTCTGCCGACCATCACGTTGGGGTGGTTCCCCGCCGCGGGAATGCTGCGTCTGGTTCGATCGTCGATGTTGGAAATACTCGACAGCGAATTCATCAAGCTCGCAAGAGCCAAGGGGGTTTCGCAGAGGGGCATCATCTGGAAACACGCCTTCCGGAACGCTCTTATCGCGCCGTTGACGTACGCCAGTCTCCTGATGGCCGGGCTGGTGACCGGGGCCGTGGTGACAGAGACGGTGTTCGCGTGGCCAGGCCTGGGGAGGCTGGGCGTGCAGGCCGTTAACAATAACGACTTTCCTCTGATGTCTGCGGTCGTCGTGCTGACCGCCGTGGTGTACATCATTGCGAATCTGTTCGTCGATATCGCGTACGTAATGATTGATCCCCGCATAAAGCTGACGTAGCGACGGTGGAATACTCGAGCTCTCCAAGAACCGCCGAAGCGTTCCGCGCCGTGGGAATGCCCGTTCCGCGGATGTCCTGGCTGGTTCGAACGTGGAGGGAGTTCAGGCGATGGCCGGTGATTCCGGCCCTGATCCTCCTGGTGATGCTCGTCGCAGCCCTGTTCGCCCCGCTGATCGCGCCGCACAGTCCAATCGACGGCGTGCTTACCGAGCGCAATCTCCCACCGGTCTGGTATGCGGAAGGGTCGACGAAATACCTCCTCGGCACAGACCCCGTGGGGAGGGACATACTCAGCCGGGTCATCTACGGCACTCGCATCTCGCTGACGGTTGCTGGAATCGTGCTGGCCGCGGGTGCGGTAGGCGGCACGGTGCTCGGGATGGTTTCGGGTTACTTCGGCGGTCTCATTGACGAGGCGATCCAGAGGTTCGTCGAGTTTGAAATCGCCGTCCCGTTCATATTGGTCGCCCTCGTCGTCGTGGTCGTTCTCGGCCAGTCTCTGACCGTGATCGTCATGCTGTTGATCGTTTTCAGCTGGGGCGGGTTCACGAGGCAGGTCAGGGGCGAGACGCTTCAGCTCAAGACCCGTGATTATGTGGCAGCGGCCAGGATCGCCGGCGCCGGATCGGCGTCGATCATTTACAAGCACATATGGCCGGGCGTCATCAACACGGTGATGGTCATCGCAAGTCTCCGCGTCGGCACGTTGATCATAACGGAGTCGGTGCTCAGCTTCCTGGGGGTCGGCATTCCCCCTCCGACGCCTGCCTGGGGCCTCATGGTTGCCGAAGGACGCCAGTACATCGCCAGCGCCTGGTGGATAACTTTCTTCCCCGGCGTGGCAATTTTCCTGACGGTACTCGCCTTCAACTTCCTCGGAGATTGGCTGAGAGACCGACTCGATCCGCGGTTGCGACAGCAACTCTAGGCGGTGTGTCCTGCCGTCTGGGCGCTGATCCGGTACTCGGGTATCGAGGTGAGCCAGCAGTCTTCGATAGGCCGCACGACCAGCTCATAGAGCGGGTCGGCCGGGTTCTGTCGCGCGGTCAGAACGACATTGATCGAGCGGTAGTGTCCTGTTTCCGAATACCGCACTTCGAGTACGACGTCCAGAAGGCCGTCACGCCTGAACACGATCCCGAGGTTGTTCATGATCCACATCTGGCCGCTGTTGCGGACGACGATCTGGTCCGGCTCTGCCCCGTCCAATAGCCGCGCCAGCACGCCGAACGTCTTCTCGCGGCTCCCCAATTTCAGCCTGTTCAATGGCGAGTTCGACGCGGCCACTATTCGCTCGTCATCTTCGATGCCGGCTGCCAGGTCGCCTTGCAAGAGGATGTGGAGAACCCCACCTAGGCGGATGTAGCGCCTGCACTGTTCTTCGTGATTGGTGATGGGATGAACCAGGGTGCGCCCCATCAAGAAGATGCGTGGCGGAAGCGGATCGAGGTGATCAAGTATCCCTTGCCAGATATCGACGCTTCGAAATTTGTCGCTATCGCCGCGGAATGGTACGGCCGATTCCACCTTCCAGGGAGCAACCGCCGGCATCACGAACGTGGCAGCGGAGATGCTGGCGGGCATCCCGAGTTCTAGAAGCCGCGAATAGTTCTCCAGAAACTCGCGGATGAGACGTCCGCTCTTAGTTCCCGTCCGCTTCTCGATGGCGCGAGCTCGCGCCGCCGTCTCGGCCGACATGTAGATGGTCGACGCACGCTGGTCCGGTTTCCCGGGATTCATCCGGTATTAGTCCTCGATCCGAGTGATCCGTGCCATGTGGGTAAACGCCGTGTATAGGTCTCATAATACGGTTCAATAGAACGGGACGCCACCTGCTGCTTCAGTCATGGGTCAGGAGGGTCTGGCGATCTTGCCGACGATCTGGGATCGCGGGGGGTCGAATACACGCCTTTCACGGGAGGCCGGGTTCGTCGAAGCCATGATCACCAAATCGGAGCTGCGAAATTCTGCCGGTCGTCTCGGAGCGTTCCGCATGGCGTACGACGCCCTGCGTCGTTCGCGGCTCATAGATCGGTTGATTCGTGACGAGCTGAAAATCGAGTTTGACCGCGCATGCCCCTGGGGGCACGCGCGCCCCCGCCTTTCAGGGCATTACGTGCATGGGCGCGGGCGATCAGAATTGAGATGGGATCGCCGTCGCAACCCATCTAGCAGGAGCCGTCCGTCACCGGCCTGCCATGTCGCGATGTCGAGCCTGGTGTGACC
>JACQUF010000307.1 GCA_016210435.1 Chloroflexota bacterium | reverse complement strand
TTCTTCGATCCCGAGCTCGATCGGAACGGCGCCCGAGGCGTATTTGCCGACATCGAGATGCCCCTGCTCCCGGTAATCGTCAGGATGCAGCGACACGGCGTTCTCATCGATGTCCCGGTCCTTGCCGGCATGGCACAGCAACTCGCCACCGAGCTCGCCCGGATCGAAGCAGACGCGCGTCAACTCGTCGGCAACAAGCCTGTGAACCTCAACGCAAACCAGCAACTGGCTTCGATCCTGTTCGATGACCTGGGCGTTCCGAAGACGAAGCGGACCAAGACCGGCTTCGCAATGGACGCATCGGTCCTGGAGGACCTTAAGGAGCGGCCGGACCTGCGACCCGAGGCGTTCGAGTTCATCGGAGTGATCCTCAAGCACAGGGAGCTCAGCAAGCTCAAGTCGACTTACGTCGACGCGCTCCCCACGCTCGTCAACAAACGGACCGGCCGCCTTCACACGAGCTTCAACCAGGTAGGATCGGCCACCGGGCGTCTTTCCAGCACTGAGCCGAACGTCCAGAACATCCCCGTCCGCACGGATCTGGGCAAGCGAGTGCGCAAGGCGTTCATCGCGGACCACCATAATGGCTGGACCCTGCTGGCCGCGGACTATTCCCAGATCGAGCTGCGAATCCTCGCCCACATGTCGCAGGAACCGAATCTGCTCGAGGCGTTCCACCGCGGGGAAGACATTCACGCGGCGACTGCGAGGGCGATGTACGAAGTCGAAAAGGTGACTCCGGACCAGCGCCGGATCGCCAAAATCCTCAACTTTGGCGTCATCTACGGTCTATCGGCGCACGGAGTCGCCGTCCAGACCGACCTGTCTCGTGAGCAAGGTCGCAAGTTCATCGAGATGTATTTCTCGAAATACCCCGGAATCAAGGGCTATCTCGATGGCGTCGTGGCGAGGGCAAGGCAGGTCGGTTACGTCGAAACGATCACCGGCCGCCGCCGCCGCCTGCCCGAAATCAACGCACCCAACTATCAGATTCGCTCCGCGGCAGAGCGCATGGCCGTGAACATGCCGATCCAGGGAACGGCCGCGGACATCATCAAGAAAGCGATGATAGAGATCGACCGGGAGCTTGCTGCAAGGAAAATGCGATCGAAAATGCTCATCCAGGTCCACGATGAGCTCATCTTCGAAGCGGCGCATGGCGAACTCGAGGACCTTAAGGCGCTGGTTGGCGACCTCATGCCGCGTGGGATGGCGCTCTCTGTACCACTCACGATAGAAATCAAGACCGGCCCAACCTGGGGCGACCTGGAATAGCTCCTCTCCCACCGGGAGAGGGGTGGGGTGAGGGCGCAAGCTGACGAGGGATGCCTGAGCTACCAGAGGTCGAGAATATCCGGCGATACCTCCTGAGGAAACGCGTGGCAGGCCGTCGCGTGACTGGCGCGGAAGTCCGCTGGCCGAGGCTCGTCAAGTCGCCCGACCTCGAGGGTTTCGTCACCGGCCTGATCGGGCGGCGAATCAAGGGAATCGACCGTCACGGCAAATACCTGCTCGTGTCCCTTGACCGCGGTATCTGGGGGCTTCACATGGGCATGACCGGGAGCGTAAGGGTCGCGAGCCCTGAAGAAGCACCAGAACGTTTCGTCCACGCGACGTTTCGCCTGGACGACGGCCGACGGATCGACGTGAACGATCCCCGCAAATGGTCCTCGCTGTGGTTGGTCGATCGAGAGGAAGAGATCGTCGGCGAGCTCGGCCCGGACGCGCTGGACGCCGGATTTTCGGTCAACGACTTCATCCTCCGCCTTGGCGAGCGCCGGGTTGCCATCAAGACGGCCCTTGTAGACCAGTCCGTGCTTGCTGGCGTCGGGAACATCTACGCGGACGAGGCGTTATTCCGGGCGGGCATCCGCCCCACGCGACCGGCAAACAGGATCTCGAACGCGAGATTACGGCTGCTTTACCGCGCGGTCCGCGACACGCTTGTCCACGCCACGGGGTACATCGGCGATCATCCGCTGGACGATGGAAGGCCGTTCGTAGTGGATGCCTACGATGGGCGCATGGACCTGCCTCGCCAGGGCGGCGGGCCTTGTCCAAAATGCGGAACAAGGCTCAAGGTCCACGCCTTTGGCAACCGCTCTTCCTACTTCTGTCCGAGCTGCCAGCATTAGATTGTGCTACAATGTGATACATGGAAAAGGTGGGTATCAGGGAACTACGTCAAAAGGCCAGCGCGATTATCCGACGAGTAGCGACCGGCGAGACGTTTGAGGTGACGGATCGGGGACGAGTCGTAGCCCTGTTAGTCGGAGTTTCCTCGGAGGGCCTCGCAGGGTTGCTGGAGCAGGGCTTGGTTCGCCCCGCCGACGGTGACCTCCTCGACGTCAAGCCCCTTCGGATTGCGGTCGCGGCACGCCGGCCCTCATCGGTCGTCGCCGAAGGTCGCGACGAATGAACGCCGTCTACTTGGATTCGTCGGCGTTCGTAAAAACGGTGATTGCTGAACCAGAAACATCCGCTCTGAGAAGGTTTCTGGTCGGCCAACAGGCCACCTTGGTCTCGTCCGCTTTGCTTCGCACCGAGGCGCTCCGTGCGGTTCGTCATCTTGGTCCCGAGGCGCTTGCCCAGATGCGGCTTGCGCTTCGTCGGATCAGCCTCGTCGGGATCGATGACCGAATTCTCGATGCGGCAGGAGTACTTGACCCGGCGATCGTAAGCACTCTTGATGCAATCCATCTGGCGACGGCCCACGCCGCGGGTGACGACCTCACAATGCTGGTCACGTACGACGGTCGTATGACCGCCGGCGCCAGGCTATTGGGTCTGCCCACAGCCTCGCCAGCCTGAGCGCTCAGCCGAGAAGCGGCGGGAGTTCGTCCAGCGAAGAGATTTCGTAGTCCGGCGATGGACCGGTCCCCGAACTCAGGCCGGGCCGCCGGATCAGGATCGATTTCATTCCAGTATTCCGGGCGCCCTGAATATCCCGCTCGAGGCGATTGCCAATCATCACGGCGTCTTCAGGCATCGCCTTCAGGGCGCTCAGGGCCATATGAAATACCCTCGCGTCCGGCTTTCCGATCCCGATATCGCCAGAGACGATCGCATAGTCGAAGTAGGCGGCCAGTCCAGACCCTTCGAGCTTTTCGCGCTGAATCAAGCGCGCGCCGTTTGTCACGAGGCCGAGCCTGTACCGATCTTTGAGGGATGCAAGCAGCGGTTCCGCATCGCTGAAGGCGGTTATCCGGGCGCGGCGTTCTGCCTGGAACGCCCTGCCCAGTTCGGTGGCGATCGCTCCGTCGTTGATCCCGTGCTTCATGAGCGCGCTGCGCCAGAGTTCCCTCCTGAACAGAGGCGTCCAGTCCCTCAAAGCGCCCAGCACGGGGTCCGCCGCATCGAAGCGGCCCCACAGGGCCTCGATCGGGCCGATGCCGATCTCCCGGGAAAGCGCGTACACCGGATTAGCCTTCCAGAGTTCCTCGGCCCGTCTCCAGACGGTTGTTGCCAGTTCCTCGCCCGGAAGCCCGTACTTTGGGCGGGCTCTGTCGCACGCCGCCAGCATGGCCTCACGGTCAGGGGATTCCTCAGGAATCAGTGTGTCGTCGAGATCAAACAGGACTGCTTCAATCGGCAACCCCGCCCCCATTTACACTAGATGTGCATTCGGAACCGGCTCGTGGCATAACTGTGCCCGATTCCTCGCGGAGGGATGGCCGTTCTACGCATCTGCGCCACAGAAGTCTGACAACCGATTCTACCGGAGAGTGGACGCGAGCCCGTGCACTGGCCAGGGCTTTCGGCTCGCCTTACTTGTATTCCACGTACGCGGTCCGATTCTTCGTGATGTAGTCCCAGTCGTAGTCGACACCCAGACCAGGCTCCTCCGGGACATTCACGAACCCTTCGCGGTCGATGCTGTCCAGGTTGTCGGAATAGCCATCCCGGTAGACCGGCGGGTTGTAGGGACCTGCGTCAGGATGCACGAGAGCCATCTCGTAGTAGTTGCTGTTGCGCATGGCTGCCATGCAGTGACGCCGGGCCGGGTTGGACGCGTGCACCTCCACGTCAAGCCCTAGTCCTTCTGCAGCATGGGCGATCTTCATCGCGCCGGTTATGCCGCCGTCGAAGTCTGGGTCCGATCTCAGAAAGTCGGTCGCTTCGGCGATAGCGAAGTCGACGTGGGGTTCGAGCATTCGCAGGAATTCGGTCATGAGCAGCGGCGTCTTGACCAGCTGCCGGAGTTTCTTGTGGCCGAAGGCAGAGATACCGGTGTCTTTGTAAGGGTCCTCGTACCAGTAGTAGTTGGCCTCGTCGAGCGCCCTCCCGACCTTGACGGTGTCGGCCAGGGTCTCGTACTTGCAGGCCGCGTCCCACATGAGTTCCATCCTGTCGCCCACCCGTTCGCGCACGGCCAGGGCGAGGCGAACATCGCGTTCGACCGGTCCGTCCCTCCAGGGGTGGATCTTGAACGCCGGATAACCCATTTCGAGACACCGTTCTGCGAACTCGGCGTACGCCTCGGGTGAACTCAGTCCGCCGGCAGTCTCGTCGCCGGAAAACGTGCTTGCATATGCCGGCAGCCGCCTGCGGTGTCCGCCGAGAAGCTCATAGATCGGCGAACCGTGGAACTTTCCGGCGATGTCCCACAGCGCGATGTCGATCAGGCCGACGCCGAGGCGGCCCACCTGGACCGTGGCCCGTTTCATTTCCGTATACAGCTTCTCTCGTTCCAGCGCGTTCTCGCCTATCAACACAGGCGCCAGCTGGCGCACGACCGCTGCGTCCGCAATTCGCGAGTTGATGTATTCGCCGTCGATCCCCTGGTCGGTGCGTATGCGCAACGCCACGTTCGTGATGTGGGTTTTCTCGCCGCGCTTGTACTGCATCGCGCCCTTCGCGGTCCGAGTCATGTTGCGCACCTCGAACCGGAATTCGTGGACTTCAATGGCCTGAATCCGGAGTATGTGAGCCATGCGCCTTCATCTCCCCGCTGTAATTGCAGTGCGCATGCTAACGGAAACACGACGAACGGAGAAAAATGAAAAATACGATTGGCACGATCGCTGCCGGAGCTGGCATCCGGCGCATATTGGGACCGGCAAACACCGTGACCGTTCCGTACGGATCCAGACCGAGAATGCACTCCGTGACCAGGCCGGGATAGGACCAGAGAACTCTTCACGACTTCCTCACGGTGGGCGTGTTGAAGTGCGGTTCCATGCTCAAGTCTCTAGTTGCAGCAGCGCTGATATTCCTGGCAATCATCGTGCAAGCAGCCTGTGGTCGCCCACCGGGCGAAACGAACACGGCAACGTCCCCGGGGACGGCGACCTCCGCGGCATCCCTTCCCGCAACCGCATCCCCTTCCTCGAGCCGATCGCCTTCGGCCGGTTCTGCATCACGCCAGCCTGCCCCCACCCGGACGGTACCGCCTCTCGTCCTGGCTCCGCCCACCCCAGTTGAACTCGGCGGACAGGATCCGGTCATGCCCTTCACCAACACCGCGGTCAAGGCCCTCGGCGAGGAATACAAGATCGACAACCACTA
>JACQUF010000296.1 GCA_016210435.1 Chloroflexota bacterium | reverse complement strand
TGCAGAAAGTTCGGGGTCGGTGAGCCGCCCGTGGTCCAAGAGAGATCGGTCGAGTCCCGGCGCTGGAACGAAGCGCTATTTCGCGGCATCTACGAGACTTCATCGGTCGGTTTCGCGTTACTTGACTTCGATGGGCGCACTGTAGACATCAATCCTGCGTGTAAGGGGATCCTCGACCTCTTCGACTTGCCGGCGGAGTCGCTTCTCGAGTGTGTCGGCGCTCCGTCGGATGCCTGGGAGCGTGTGACACGCGGAGAGGTCGTCCGATTCCAGAGCAGCGTTCGGCTAGGAAGGGGTTCGGTCCGCAGCGAACACGCGATCGAGCTCGAGGTCCAGATCCTCCCATTCCAGGTACCGGACTCATTACATCCCCGGGCATATCTGGCCCAGATCAGTGACATATCCGAACAGAAACGTGTTGAGAGGGCTCTTCGGGACTCTGAGGAGCTCTTTCATCGAGTGCTTGATCTGACGGACGCGGGCGTCGCCCGCTTCGATCTCGGAGGGCGCCGGACTTTCGTCAACGAGGCGCTGGCGCGCAGGCTCGGCAAGCCGGCTGAGGTCCTGTTGCAGGGAACGATTGGAGATCACGTCGTTCTCGAGGATCGACTGGACGCCGAGAGGCTCTTCAGACAGTGCGTCGAGACAGGCAGACCGATCCGAGGGATCGTCTCAGGCCACAACCAGGGCGGCCGATCGTTCTGGACGCGCTCGGACTTTACGCCGATTTTCACCAGCGACGGCCAGATGATCGGGGTGCAATCCACCTCTGTCGACATAACAGAGTTGATTGAGACGCAGGAGTATCTCCGGTACGCACTGATCGAACGGGATCGGCTTCACGAGATTACACGGGAGATGATCAAGGTACTGGAGATGGACAAACTCCTGCAGATGGTCTGCAAGTCTGTATGCGACGCCGTCGGCGCAAGAATGGTGTGGGTCGGACTCACCGACCGTCGGAGTGAAGACGTCCTTCCCGTTGCCGTATACGAGGCTGGCGGCTCGGAACAGACCGACCAGACCGCGGAAGCCTTGCAGGACCGGATACGCGCGGCGGAGGCCAATCAATGCGGGCTGGCCAGGCAATTTCGGCTGCTGTTCGGGGACGAGATGGTCGGCGTACTCACGGTGCATTGCGATGCGGGGCAAACGCTGGACGATGAAAGAGCCTCGGAAGTCGAGATCTTCGCGGATGCTGCCGCGCTGGCCATCAGGAATGCGCGGCTCTTCGAAGAAGCCACCTCTGCGCGGGCGTTGCTCGACTGAACGAAATGAAGAGCCGGCTCCTGTCGACAGTCTCGCATGAGTTGCGAACGCCGGTCGGCACGATTCGTGGATACGCTCAGCTGATGCTGAGTTACAGCAAGCGGGTATCCGCGCGTGAGCAACGCACTCATCTCAGGACCATTGACCAGGAAGCGGGGCGACTTGAAGAAATGATCGCGGCCCTGCTCGATATTTCCCGGCTCGAAGCTGGCGCCCTACAGATAACTTGCACCCCGGTCCGGCTGCCGCCGTTCATTGAAGCGGTCGCGAAGAAGATGTTCCGAAGAGTCAGGAGCCACCGCCTGGTCTTGGAACTGTCCCGGAATCTGCCGATCGCGTCAATCGATCGGCGCCGAATTGCCCAAGTGTTAGAGAACCTCCTCGACAACGCGATCAAGTATTCGCCTGCAGAAACCGAGATCCGCGTCGCAGCCACGACGGATGGTGATTCCGTGAATGTCTGTGTCAGCGACCAGGGGATCGGGATACAGAGCGAGAATCTGAATCGGATCTTCGAACCATTCTTCAGAGTCGATGATGACCGGCAGACCGCGCACGTCGAAGGCACTGGTCTTGGCCTTGCGATATGCAAGGGGTTGATAGAGGCCCACCGCGGTCGGATTTGGGCCGAGCAAAGGTCGACCGGCGGCAGTGTATTCAGTTTCACCCTTCCGATTGCGACGGTCGAGGAGCTCAGGAACTGGCCCACCGAGGAGCTTAGTGCCCAGAGATAAGCCACTCGTGCTCGTGGTCGATGACCATGTCCCGATGCAACGACTGGCCAAGCGGATCCTTGAGTTGGAGGGCTACCGCGTAACAGCCGTTCGTGACGGGGACGCCGCATTGCAGCAATTCCAGACGGCTCCCCCGGATCTAATCCTGCTGGACATCATGTTGCCCGGCGTCAATGGGTATGACGTGTGCAGACAGATCCGCCAGATTTCGCAGGTCCCGGTCGTGATGGTCACCGCCAAAGGGCTCGACGAAGAGCGGCTCAAGGGCTTCGAGGTCGGGGCCGATGATTATGTCGCCAAGCCGTTCAACCCTAAAGAGCTCGCATATCGGGTCCGGGCCGTGCTGCGGCGCACAATGCCCCCACTCACGCCAGAACCTGCTGCATTCGTACTCAGAGATCTCAAGCTGGATCACGT
>JACQUF010000295.1 GCA_016210435.1 Chloroflexota bacterium | reverse complement strand
GTGTGCGCTGGATCAGGCCGAAGCTCGGGCTCGTAGAATATCGGGGAAGCAAGGAGAACAACATCGTGCGCCTCGATCCGTTCATGGGCACGATCAACATCAAGGTGATCCACGAACCGGAGGATCCGGATCCGTCGCGTCGCTATAAAATGGTGACGCACGCCCACTGGATGAAGGGTACGGCACGCCACGGCACGCTCGCGCCGTATGGAAGCGCCGACGGCTTCACTTGGAAACTCCTCGTCGACCTCAAGCCGGACGACAAAACAGAGATGCCGGCCGACAAATTGCTGCTACCGACGGTGCATTTCGAGCCCGCGGGCGGACTCTACAAGTGGGACGGCTTCTATTACGCCTCGGGCCAGAATCCGATTCCCGCGGCCCGGACGTATTATTCCCGCATCGCCCGCGCGTACCGGTCGCCCGACTTCGTCAATTGGTCGCAGACCTCGAACATCAACTTCGTGCGCCACACGCAGCACGTCGAGAAGTACAGCCGCGGCGGCGATGGCAAGCAGACCCACGAGGGCGTCAGCGTGTGGAACCGCGGCAACGTTCTTCTCGGCATGTATGGCCAGTGGGAAGGCGCCAAGTCGTGGCCGGGCGTCCTGATCAACCAGGGCTTCGTGATCAGCAACGACGGGCTTTATTTCCGCGAGCCCGTGCAGGAGTGGCTGTTCATGAAGGTCGGGCCGGATGGCACGTGGGACGAGGGCGGCCTGATGCAGGGGCAGGGGTTCGAGAACGTTGGCGACAGGACCTACATCTTCTATGGCAGCGGCGACCTGCGCACGTGGACCGCGTACAAGAAGCCGATTCCCCCGCGCGGAAGCGTGGGTCTCGCCACGCTGCCGCGCGACCGCTTCGCCGACCTGCGCGTGTACGACACCGACGAGGGGCCGAGCGAGTTTGTCACCAATGACGTTCCGGCAAGGCGGGGCGAGGCCCTGCGATTCTTCGTCAATGCGGATGGATTGGGCGCCGAGGCCTCCCTGAAGATCGAACTGCTCGGCCACGACGAGCGCCCGTTGCCGGGCTACTCGGGCAAGGATGCCGCCATCGTGACGCAAAGCGGATTCCAGACCCCGGTCAGCTGGAAGGCGAAGGGGCGAGTCACCGGCCTGCCGGAGCGATTCCGGATCAAGGCGACCTTCGATGGGGCGCGAAAGGAAGCCATCCGCTTCAGCGCCCTCTACGTCGCCAACGATCCTTCCAAGTAATCCAAAACGACCTTCAGATGATGACTGTACTCCGAATTCCCCTGTCACTCTGCACCGTGGCGATCCTCGGTGTGGCGGGCCTCGGCGCCGGCCAGCTCGACAGCGGCACCTTCAAGCCCCTCATCGACGAGATGAAGGGGCGAACGTTGTTCGCCTTCGACAACGTCTCCATCCCGTTTACCCGCAGCCTCGCGCTGGAGATGCGCCGGCCCGAGAAATACTCGGGCAATCCCGTCGTGGCCCGCGGCCCGCGCACCTCGCCCGACCACTGGGGCGTGCAGTTCTACGGCTCGATCATCGAGGTCGAGGGCAAGTACCGCATGTGGTACGCGGCACTGGACGGCGCGCGCGGGGAACAGGGCCCGGCCAACCCCTCCTTCTGGCGCGTGGCCTACGCCGAGAGCACCGACGGCGTGAAATGGGTGAAGCCGAATCTCGGGCTCGTCGAATATCACGGCAACACGAACAACAACCTCGTCCTGGTCGAGCCGGTGATGGGGCCGATCAACCTGAAGGTGATCCACGAGCCAGAGGATCCCGATCCCTCGCGCCGCTACAAGATGGTCGGCCACATCTACTGGATGAAAGGCCAGACCCGTCACGGCACGCTCGTGCCCTTCGCGAGCGCCGACGGCCTGCGCTGGCGTTCGCTGATTCCCGGCGTCCCGGACAACGCGCAGATCCAGGCCAAGGACCTGATCATTCCGCCGATGCACTTCGAGCCGGCCGGCGGCCTGTTCAAGTGGGACGGCATGTATTACGCGTCCGGCCAGAGCCCCTATGACGGCGTGCGCGACACGCATGCGCGCGTCGTGCGCCAGCACCGTTCGAATGACTTCGTCAACTGGTCCCAGACCGCGAACGTCGCTTATACCCGCGAAGGCCAGCATGTCGTCGGGCGGCCCGGCAACGACGGCAAGCAGGCCCACGAGGGCATCAGCGTGTGGAACCGCGGCAACGTGCTGGTCGGCCTGACCGGTCTCTGGCAGGGCGGCCGGACCTGGCCGGAGGTGACGATCGACCTGGGTCTTCTGGTCAGCAACGACGGGATCCATTTCCGGGAGCCGATCCCCGAATTCGTCTACATCCCCATCGGGCCGGACGGTTCCTGGGACCAGGGCGGACTGATGCAGGGGGAGGGCTTCGAGAACATCGGCGACAGGACGTATCTCTATTACGGTGCCGCCGACCCGCGCACCTGGACCGCGGGCGACAAGCCGATCCCCGCGCGCGGC
>JACQUF010000299.1 GCA_016210435.1 Chloroflexota bacterium | reverse complement strand
GACATGTACCAGGACATGAAGAACCCGTCCGACCTGTTTTTCTACGAGGTGTATGCCAATCCGGCGGCGTTCGAATATCACACCAAGACGCCTCACATCCAGAAGTGGCGCGACACGGTAAAGGACTGGTATGCCCGAGAGCGCACCGGGGTTGTCCGGGGCAAGAACATCTGGCCGCCGGATAACTGGCACTGGAGTACCGGTAAGCCGCGGGCGTAAGACGTCGGGAACCCTCTCCCCGCGGAAGAGGGGCTCATGTGGGGTGTGTGGCTTACGGGAAGTCCATGCGGTTGAGGCGGCGTACTGCGAGGCCCGAAAACACCACGGTCAGCAGGATGACGCCCACCATGGCGGCGGGTAACTCCACCCTCTCGATCGAGAGGGTGAAGAGCCGGTCCGGTGTCAGGGCGTCGATCAGCGACAGGACGTATTGCCGCACGCTGAGATACCGGCCGCCCGCCAGGAACTGGGCTACGGCTGCCTCCCACAAGAAGACATAGACGAGGCCGAACGCGGCCGCGTGCTGGGTCATCAGGCCCGCCCAGGTGAAGATGGCGCCGTAGACCACCGCGCCGACCAGAAGCGCCAGCCCGACCCCGGCGGCGTCGAGGACGCTTGGGGTAGGCATCACGGCCATCGTGATCGCGCCGCCAAGCGCGGCAGGGAGCCCTCCCATGAGAATCACGGCGGCCAGCTTCGGCAGCACGATCTTCCACCTCGGCATCGGCTTCAAGACGAGATAGCCGATCGTCTTGTCCTCGATTTCATGCCCGAAAGAAATCGTGCCGGTCACGAGCATCGACAGTGGCAGGACCGTGGCCACGAGAAGCTGGTTGAGGATGTTGTCCGCGAAATAGTCCGCGCCCCGCGGCCCCGCGTTCTGGCGATAGACCGCAGCGACAACCACGGGCGCGGCGGACAGGAACAGCACTATCAGGAAGCGGCGCTGGCCTGCGAGCTGCCGGAGCGCAAGACCAAATATCGTCGTCAATTCAGCGCTCCGCCAGATACGAGAACACGCTCTCGAGCGAGTCATCCAGGGGCTCGAACCGGATCAGCCGGACCCCTTTGACCCAGGCCACTTTTGGCACCGCTCGCTGCAACGATTCCACGTTGAGCGACAGGACGCGGAGAGTTGTCGGCGAAGAAACGGTGACCGATTCGACTTCCGGTATCTCTATCAAGGCCGCTGCCATCCGCCGTGCATCGCTAACGACTACCCGTACGTGGAAGGGCCGCTCGCTTAGCTTTCGGCGGATGACCAGGAAGTCTCCTGCGGCGGCCAGTTTCCCGCCGATCATGAGGAGGATGCGATCGGCAACTGTCTCGATTTCTTCGAGGACGTGCGACGAGATCACGATGGTCCGGCCTTCGGAGGCAAGACGGCGTGCCAGCTCGAGGAAGTGCGCCCTCTGCTTCGGATCGGTGCCGCTGAGCGGTTCATCAAGCAAGAGAACACGGGGGTCATGGACGAGCACGGCTGCCATACGCATCCGCTGTCGCATTCCGTGCGAATACGAGCCCAGCGTGCGGTGCTGAGCGTCGGCGAGCTGCACCGCGTCGATCGAACGGTCGATGCTCGCCTCCATGTCGCGGACATTGTGCAGCCGCGCGTTCAACGCGACGAACTGGCGGCCGGTGAGAAACGGGTACACACCATCGTGTTCCGGCATTACCCCAATGTGCGACCAGAGCGAGGGATTGGTACGGACCGGCTGGTTCAGCACGGTCACGGCGCCTTCGGACGGCTTGAGGAGCCCGGCGATCACCCGCAGCAAGGTGGTCTTTCCGGCGCCGTTCGGGCCGAGAAGCCCTGTCACACCAGGGTGAACGTCGAACGACACGCCGTTCACCGCGACGACCGACCCATACCAGCGTGAGAGGTTCGTGACTGAGATCGTCGGCGGTGTGCCGGTCGGAGGCGGGCCCCCGGGGACGGGAGGCGTCAAGCCGCAAGCCTCCGGTAGCGGGTCCAGAGCAGGGCCAGGAGAGCGACGGTGAATGCGGTGGTGGCGCCGAAATATGCCGGTCCCGGAACCCGTTCAACCGGCTGGCCGAAGATCCAATCGTTAGCGCGGATTACCGCAACCGGTGGTTGCAGGAGCTCGAGATACCGGCCGATATCGCCCCCGGACGTACTGGAAGCGATGCCAAAGAGCGTGCTTGTCCCGATCACGAAGCCGATCGCGATCACCGCGGCAACCGGGCGGCGTTCGGTCAATGACGCGGCGGCCATGCCGAGCGACGTCGTGAATGCAGCAACCACAAACCCGGCGGCCAGGAACCGCGGTACCTCGAGCCATTGCTCCCGCAGGTAGCGCAGGGGTTCGTCGGTGGAGAGCGAGAGCGAAGCGAAGATCAGCACCTGCGGCAGATAGGCGACCGCAAGGGAAATCGCGAAGAAAGCGAGGATTCGGGCCGTCAGGTAGTCCATGGAAGACAGCGGGCGGACGAGATACAGTGCGATCACGCGCTCGCGACGATCGGGGCAGAGGAGGGCGGGGGCGACCGTTGAGGCAAAGAGAAGGAGCGGCGTGAACGCGAACTGGTAGTAGCTCCGGTTCGCCAGGTCCTCCAGGACGTCGCCCGTGTTTCCGATCTGGGATGCAAGCGCGGCAACCACGATCAGCACAACCGCGGGACCCATCGCCACAGCGATGAATCCCCAGGGAAGCACCTTCTGTGAAGCTCCCCGGCCAAGGCCAAGTGCCGTGCGGACGCCGTCCCAGAACAGCGCGCGGCGGGCGCGCGACCTGCCTTCGCGCGGACCCGCGTACCGCTGATAGCCGAGGTCGAAGACCTCGCCTGTGGCGCCCCGCGATGTCATCGCGTCCGGAATACCTCGCCAAGCGTGTGGCGGCGCGGCGCGAGGCGATAGAGAAGGGCGCCGGACTCGACAACGGAGTCGCGCACTGCATCGTACGTAGCCTGTCCGACGCCCTGAACGATGACGCTGGCGCCGTCGACCGAAGTCTGGATGTTGCGTCTCGCCAGCGACTCGACCAGCGCTTCGAGTCCTTCATGCACCTGGACAACGAGCGTCTCTGTTTCTTCGGTGAATTGCTCGATCGCGCCTTGCTGCGCGACGCGGCCACCGTCCAGGACGATCACGTGGTCACACGTCCGCTCGACATCGCCCATTAAATGCGACGACAGCACGATGGAGATACCGAAGTCGTGGCCCGTGCGCCGGATCAGCTCGAGCATCTCCTGCCGGCCAACAGGGTCCAGCCCGGCGGTTGGCTCATCCAGGAGCACGAGAAGCGGGTCATGGACGATTGCCTGGGCGAGCTTCACTCGCTGTTTCATTCCGGTCGAATAACTCCCCATCGGCCGGTAACGTTCCTCGTCGATGCCGACATGTCTCAGGACGTCGGTCGATCGAACCCGTGCCTCATGCGGTGGCAGGCCCGAGATCTGCGCCATATGGGTAAGAAACTCTGCCGCGGTCACGGAAGACGGCAGGCAATCGTGCTCCGGCATGTAGCCGATGCGCTCACGGGCCATGATCGGGTCGCTCGTCGCGGCCCCCAGGAACTCCGCCTTCCCCGAGTCGGGCTCGATCAGGCCAAGGAAGAGCCGGAGCGCGGTTGTCTTGCCCGCCCCGTTCGCGCCCAGGAGGCCGGTAATCCCTTCGAGGACCTCGAAATCCACCGAGTCCAGGGCGAGGGTCGAACCGAACCGTTTCGTGAGGCCGGTTGCGCGGAGAAGGATCGCCATCGGCCTAGATGGCCAGGCGGTAGAACTTGATCGCGTTTCCGCCGAATACCCTGGCGCGGGCCGTCCCGGAGAGCTTGCCGAGAGCCAGCACGGCCGCATCGAAGACCTGCTTGTACGAGCCGGCCAGGGTGCAAACCGGCCAGTCGCTGCCGAGCATCAGCCGGTCGTACCCGAAAACGCTGACGACATGCTTCACGTAGGGCTTCAGGTCAGCGGGCTTCCAGAGGCCGCGCCGGGCCTCGGTGATCATTCCCGAAACCTTGCAGAGGACGTTGGGTATCTCGGCGACCCGGGCCAAGTCCGTGGCCCACGGCTCCATCTGGGCCTTCGCGATCGCAGGCTTGGAGATGTGGTCAATCACCCCGGACAGGTCCGGAACTCTGTCATAGACCCGCGGCACATATTTGAGGTGCTGCGGGTAGGTCAGGAAGTCATAGGGGATGCCGCGTCTTGCCAGCTCCCGCAGTCCCCTGATCACACCAGGCCGCATTATCCAGGCATCGTCGGCTTCGTCGTGCCAGATATGCCTCACGCCATTGAAATATTTCGATTTTTGCAGCCGATCGAGAGCCTTTCCGAGCCCGGCGCCGGCCAGGTCCACCCAGCAAACCGTTCCGGCAATGAAATCATGTTTTTCGGCGAGCGAGATGATCCAGCGGGCTTCATCTAGCGACTGGTGCGCCTGAACGATTACCGTGTGGTCGACGCCTGCCTCTTCGATGAGCGGCCGGAGGTCCCCGGGAAGGAAGTTGCGCCTGAGCGGCGACGGTCCGGTCCCCATCCAGTCATAGCTGAGCTTCTTGATGTCCCAGAAGTGCTGATGGCTGTCCACGACCGGGGTTCCGGGCATGCGGCGCGGGTTCACCACGGTCTGCGGTTCTCCACGCCGCCTATCGCCTCGTACCGGCGGCCGCACGGCCGCGTCGAGCGCCAAGCTGCCGCCTGGCACCGTTCGATCCGTCCCGCATGATCACCCCGATTTCAGGCGCGGCCCGGTTCGAATCGGGGAAGTTGGCGTCGCAGTACCAGAGGACGCCGTCCTTGACCGAGAGCCCATGCGGGGCGGGGCCATCTGGCGGGAACGTGATGCGGTCCATTTCCTTGCCGCTCTTCCGGTCGTACTTGACGATGATCTTGACGCCGGTGTGGGCGCACCAGATTCCATCCCCGTCGATCGCCAGCCCGTGCAACCTGGGCAGTTCTACCGGGAACTTCCGGACGACCTTGAAATTCTCCTCCGGATCGCAAAGGATCAGCGCCTTTGGGCTGAAAGCCGTCACCCAGATGAGCCCGGTCTCATGCTCCCACTCGACGCCGTGTATTCCGCCACCGTCGGGGGTTCGGTACCGATCGACCGGTTCGCCGGTTTTCTGGTCGAGCTTCAGGATCCATCCCAGATGGGTGTCGGTCGAACGATATGGCCTCGAAACCGTCTTCCCGTTCGACCCGGTCCAGATGTACCCGCCTCCGACCGTTATCCCGGAGCCGTTTTCGGTGACATTCGAGATGACGCGCAGCACTTTGCCCTTGTCTCCGAGGACATAGATGAGGTCCGAGAATTGGTCCATGACATAGAGACCCTCCCTGGTCCATTGAAGACCATTGGGCATCCTGTCCGGGACCGGATATGTCTGAACCAGCTGGAGCATTGGATTCCCCTTTGATAAGGCGATTCGGCGGCAGCAATGATGTTGCGGCCCGGATTGGACGTCAAGGGGCGATTCGTGATGACCATCAAAGACCGCGCCTGATGGGAAGCGGTACTATTAGATTGCAACTTGTATTTCATTGACCTATCTGACCCTCTTACCCCGTGGCTCGCGTTTTTCGATACCAGGCGGGCCGCGTCGAAGCGATCATCGAGGTAAAAATTGCCAGTTAAAACAGACCCGCCGAGGGCGCCTCGGCCAGACGAGCGCGTGATGGTTTTCATCGACGGGAGCAACCTCTATCACGTGCTCGGACAGACTTGCGGCAGACACGATCTGCGGTTCGGCAAGTTTATCGAAAAGCTGATCACCGGCCGCGACCTCGTCCGCGCCTACTACTACAACGTCAGGCAGGACAGGGCGCACAATCCGACCGCCGCGCAGGAGCAGGAGCGCTTCCTCACATCCCTTGACGAAGTCCCCTACCTCGAAACCCGCCTCGGCATTTACAAGCAGCGCGGCGTCGAGATGGTCGAGAAGGGCGTCGATGTGATGATCGCGACCGACCTCGTCAGTGGCGCGTTCAAGAACCTCTACGACACCGCCGTTCTCGTCTCCGGCGATGGCGATTTCTTCCCGGCAATCGAAGCCGTGAAGGACCTGGGCAAACATGTCGAGGTCGTGGCTTTCGAGAACAACCTGTCGCCGGAAGCGGAACGGGCCGCGGACATGGTGACGATGCTGAAGCCGAGCTTCTTCACGGGAATGTGGACCGCTCGCGCCAGGGCCGCGGAAGGAAGGCGCGCGCCTGGCGACCGGTCAGGGCGTCGAGCGCGTGAGACTGCTCCGCCGCCGATGCCGCCGGTTGCCCCCGTGGAGGAACAGGAGGTCGTTGCGCGTGTCGAGGTTCCGGCCGTCGTCGAGCCCCCGCGGCCGGTCAAGGCAGCTGCCGAAGAAGAGCGAGAGCGGGAACCGGAAGTGCGAGCGCCGGTACGGCCCGAGCGCCGTCGATTCGGAAGGCGCCGTCGGGGTGGTGGCGGCGGGCCGAGGACCGGCGGTGGAGCGCTCGTGAGAGGCCAGGCTGAGCCAACTCCTGCCGCGGCGCCGGCCGGCGGCGAGGAACCGGCACCCAGACGCGAACCGCTTCGGCCACCTCGGCTTCGTCCACCGGCCGGAAGCCAGCCGCGGGAAGACGGGGCTGAAGCGTCTTCCACATCCGGTCCGACCGGGTCTGGTCCGGTGAATGAAAGCCAGGCTGATGCCCGCGAAGCAGCGCAAGTCGACGGGCAGCAAGTTGGCTGGTTCAGACGCGGGTTCCGGGTTTCCCCTGGCACACCACAGGCCGGTACCGCACCGGCCGGGTAGTCCACCAAACCTTTTCAATCTGCCTCGCCGGGAAGCTACTCCCAGGACGCCTCGGTATCCCGAGAATCGTTCTGAGTCAGACGTTCCTGCTGCTTTCCGTCCGGTCTCATCAGATAGAGATCGGTGTCACCGTCGGCATCCGAAACGAACAGGATCCTCCCGCCGTCCTTCGCCCATGCGGGGGTCGACTCATTGGCAGCGTTCCGCGTTAATCGGACCGCAGCCTTCTGGCCGATAGTCTGGACATAGATCTCGGGATTACCATCACGGTCGGAGACGAAAACGAGACGCCGACTGTCAGGCGACCAATCGAAATCGCGGTCGGCCCCGCCCTGGTTTGTCACGTTCACCTCTTTAGTGCCGTTGATGTCTACGACATAGATGTCGAGTTCCGCGGAATCGCGTTTCGATTCGAACGCGATCCGCGTGCCGTCGGGCGACCACCGGGGCCGGGCGTCCTTGCGCTCCGTCACGCGTATCTCGTTGACCCCGTCGGGATTCTTGCGCGTGATTCCCTGGCGGTTGCCTTCGGTCACGGCATAGACCAGCCACTGGCCGTCGCGAGACCAGCCCCCCAGCTCTTCACGCCCTGGCTGTCTTGTCACGCGGATTGTCGAACCGTCCTCCAGGTTTGTGACGTAGATGTCGGAGCCGTCGGGGGTCTGCGCTTCGTAGGCCATTCGCTTTCCGTTCGGGGACCATGAAAACGAGAGACGGGCACCGGCAGGTCCGCCCACCCGCTGCTCGTTCTTACCATCCGTCCCGATCAGGTACAGATCGATCACGCCGTCCCTGTCCGACAGGTAGGCGATCCTCTTGCCATCAGGCGAGACCACTGGACTTTGTTCGCGTGCGCTCGAGGACGTGATCCTGTGGATGTTCCCGGTATCGCCGTCACGCAAATAGACATCGAGGTCGCCGTCGCGGTCCGAAAGGAAAACAATGTCAGGCCGCGCCGCGCTGCACGCCGCGCCCAGAAGGAGAGCTACGGTGATCAGAAGGGCGGCGGGAAGGGCGTGGCCCCCTCTGTTTGGGCGAATCACGCGCCTACGGTGTCCGGGCCCTGTGCCGAGCTGCGAGCAGGTCGAGCACGTTTCATGTACTGCACGATTGAGGGAGCGATTATCCCGACAGCTGCCCCGGCCCACGCCAGGTAGTAGCCGAAGAGCAGGCCGCGACCGAAAAAGATCACTTCGGCCTCGCCTCCACGCGTGGGCGGGTCGTCATGTACCGCGGGCCAGACAAAGATCATCGTGATTGCGCCGATGAGACCGATCAGACCGCCAACCCGGGGGTGCCACAAAAGGCTGACCAGGCCGCCCATCAGCATGAGTGTCAGGATCGAGACGAATTGCGGCATGCTGTGACCTGGGCCTGCAAGCTGAAACAGCGAATTGTGGAAACCTCCGGGTTCCGGGCCGGTAGGCAGAGAAGCGTCGATCGCAAGGAAGCGGGCGTACGGCAGGACGAGCGAGAGCATTAGCAGCGCGCCGGCGGCGAGCGCGGGCCATGAGACGTTGCGCGCGGCGGCCCAGTAAACAGGGAGCAGGGCGATCACAAGGAACAGAGGCTGGAATGGCGTTTCGTATACAAGCTGCAGCAACACGGCAAGAACGTATGGCTGATCGTAGGCGCCCGCCTGTTCGTCGTAGAGGAAGTTGGCGATTAGGAGCAGCGCGACCGAGACTACGACGACCGCGGCCAGCTTTCGGTATCGGTCGCCGTTGGTCGTCCGCGATTCGACAGCCCGTCCGGTGGGCGCAGCGCCCCCGGTTGTGGCTGTGGACATCGGTCTGCCTCCGTTTCGCCCCGTCGGTCGTCCGCGGCCATGCTAGCAACGGTCATCATCCCCCCGCACGTGCGAATGATGTCGTGAATCGCGAAATCACACGGAAACGAGTAGATCGGTATCGCGTTGACCGTGGGTTGCGGTAGTGTTAGCTTCCGCGACGCCATCAAGCGGCATGGCCGGGCCTGCGCCGGCGCGGCCTGCCGGAGGTAAATAAGGTGAAATTCGGGTTTTTCATGATGCCGCTCCACCTGCCGACAGAAAATCCGTCGCTCGCATTCGAGCGGGACATCGATCTGATTAACTACGCGGAAGGCCTCGGGTTCGACGAATTCTTCGTCGGCGAGCATCACTCGGCCGCGTGGGAGACCATCCCGTCGCCGGAGATGTTCCTTGCCAAGGCTGCGGCCACCGCGAAGCGCATCCGCCTCGGCACCTCTGTCATCAACCAGCCGTTCCATCACCCGTTCCACGTTGCCGAGCGGCTGGCATTCCTGGACCACCTCACGCGCGGCCGTGTCCTGCTGGGCGTCGGCCCCAGCGCCCTGCCGCCGGACATCAAGCTCTTCAACATCCCGTTCGCGGACCTGCGCCCGATGATGAACGAGTCGATCGACATCATCATGAAACTCCTCGAGTCGCCTGACCCGATCTGCTACGACGGCAAGTTCTGGAAGCTGAAGGACATGGCGCTCCAGTTGCGGTCGTACCAGCAGCCTCGGCTGCCACTTGCGATCGCCACCGGTGGCAGCAAGAACGCGCTCGAACTTGCGGGCAAGTACAACATGTGGTTGTTCTCGGCGAGTCACAGGACCCCGCCGCCGGGTTCGCTGCCACTCGAAGAACAGTGGGCCGCGGTCGAAGAATCGGCTGCAAGGCACAAGATCGTGGTATCCCGTGAGAACTGGCGGATCGCGACGTACGTTCACCTCGCGGAAACGCGTGAACAGGCCTGGGAGGACGTGCAGGAAGGCGCGCACAGGGACGTCCACGAGTACTTCATGACCATCGGCGGGAAGACGGGGTACGAGGCGTACAAGGACCAGCCGGACGAAGAGATCACGGCCGGCGCGGTCGCGGACACACGTGCGTGGATCATCGGAACGCCTGACGACGCCATCGCGAAAATCGAGGAGTTCAACAAGCGAGGCGGCGGGATCGGCGGCATCCTCCAGACGACCCACGAGTGGATGCCCCAGGCGACGTACAAGAATTCGCTCGAGCTCTTCGCGCGCTATGTCATCCCCCATTTCCGCGGGCACACGATGGACCTGAAGCAGGAGTGGGAGCGCACAAAGGCGGCGAATAAGGCCGGAGTGCTGCCGGGCGTCAACGCGAAGCCGCCGCAGGATTCTCCTTCGCTCGACGACCACAAGAGCAACGTCTTCGTGTCCCGCTGATCCCGGACTCGCGGAAGCGAGAGTGAGGACGCCGTGCCTTCTCTCCAGTCTCTCCTGGACGAGGTAGATCACAGAGCCGACGAGATCGTCGCCCTGGAACAAGACCTCGTCAGAATCCCTTCGATCAACACCGGGTTCATGCCGACCGGCAATGAGACCAGGGTTGCCGAGTACTGCAGGGACTGGCTCGCCGGCGAGGGCATCGAGTCCCGGATCCTCGGCCGCGACCCAGAGCGCGGGAATCTGATCGCGGTGCTGCCCGGCCGGGATTCGAAGACCCGGCTGATGCTGATGTCGCACACGGACGTCGTGCCGGTCGAGAACGCATCCAAGTGGCGGTTCGAGCCCTTCAGCGCCACAGTGTCTGGCGGGCGCGTCTACGGCCGCGGCGCTTCTGATTGCAAGCAGCTCCTCACGTCGCAGCTGATGGCGGTTGCGGTTCTCAAGCGCAACGGTGTCCGACTGGAACAGGGTGTCCGTCTGGTAAGCGGGGCAGATGAGGAGCACGGGGGGCGCTGGGGCTTTGGCTGGCTCGCGGACAAGCATGCCGAATCGCTCGAATCCGAGTTGGCCGTCAACGAAGGCGGTGGCAACGCGGTCGAGATGGGCGGCAACCTGGTCTACCTGCTCGGGATCGGTGAAAAGGGCCGCCTGGAAGTCCACATCAGGCTGAAGGGAGAGAGCGCACACGCGTCTGTGCCATGGGTCGGCAAGAACGCGGGCTTTGTGCTCGCCGAGGCGCTGAAGCGGATCGAGGCCTACAAGCCAGAGCTTGATACGTCGCTCCCGCTCTTCGACTACCTTTCGGAATTCGCGATAGAAGACAAGCCCACGCCCAAGAACGTCGACCGCATCGTCGCGCACGTGGAGCCCGAGAACCGCTCGCTAGCGACGCTATTGCGCGCGCTATCGCGGATGACACTGACGCCGACGATGGTCAAGGGCGGCGTGAAGTCAAACAGCGTCCCGGAGTCCATCGAGCTGACCTGCGATGTCAGGACGCTTCCATTCCAGAACGAAGCCTACCTTCGGAAGCAGCTGGACGCGGTACTGGCGGGGCTCGAAGGTGTCGAATACGATGTCGACTACATGTCTGTGCCGAATACGTCGCCATACAAGACAGAGTTCGCGGAAGCGGTGAAGCGCGCGCAGGCAGTCGCCATCGGGCGGAAAGACATCCGCTGGGCGCCAATGGTTAGCAATGGGTTTACGGATTCCAGATTTACCCGGAATATCGGCATCGTTACCTACGGCTTCAAGGGCGTCCACCCGGACGATGATCCGGCGCTGACCAATGTCCACGGCACGAATGAGTCGACCGGCATCCTGACGTTGATCAGTTCGACCAAGGCCATGATCGCTCTCGCTTACGACGTCTGCGGGGGTCGCTAGCGCTCCCCAGGCCCCACCGGGAGACGCTGTAGTGAGCCTGTCGAACCAGGATGTAGTCCGCCGCAGGCGGACGAGGGTGAGGGAATCTCATGCAGCTAACCGCCGGTGATCTGAAATTCGAGTGGATCGACGATTGGGCGCGAGGCGTCAACGGGACCGCGCGGGCTGGCTGGGCGCATCCGGGAATGGCCACAAGTACCGCCGGTGAAATCATCACGTTTCACGCGGCCCAGCCGAAAGTCCTCATACTGACACCTGACGGCCAGCTGGTCAGGCAATTCGCTTCCGAGCTGACTGAAGGTCACGGCCTCACCCTCATTCAGGAACGCGGGCGAGACTACCTGTGGATCGCCGATCCAGGCGCCAAGCGCGACCCTTCGCTCAAGTACGACTACCCGCCTGGACCGCGCCGGGGCCGCATCGTCAAACTCGACCTGAACGGAAAACAGGTCTCGGCGGTGGAGCGCCCCGAAATCGCCGCGTACCGGTCCGGCACGTACTCTCCGACCTGCGTTGCGGTCGCGCCGCCATCGGCCGGCGGAGACATATGGGTCGCTGATGGCTATGGCCAGAGCCTCGTCCACCGATATTCCAGCTCGGGTTCGTACCTCGGCGCCATCGACGGGACTGAGGGGTCAGCAGGCCGGTTCAATACACCCCACGCCGTGATGACCGACGGAAGACGGGACGAACCGGAGCTGTACATCGCGGACCGCTCGAACCGGCGCATCCAGGTCTACGGCTTGGACGGCAAGTACCGGCGGGTCGTCGGCGCGGATTTCCTGTCCAGCCCGAGCGCCTTCGCGTCTTGGGGCGGCTACCTGTTCGTCGCAGAGTTGCGGGCGCGGATCGCCGTACTTGACCGGAACGATCGCCTGGTCGGTTACCTTGGTGCGAACGAAGCCGTGTGCGACCGCCCGGGCTGGCCGAATGCGAAGGGTGCCGATGGTGTCAGCATTCGTCCACCGTTAGAGCCAGGGCGCTTCAACAGCCCTCACGGCATAACGGCGGATGCAGACGGGAACGTCTATGTCGCGGAATGGCTGATCGGCGGTCGCTACGTGAAGCTCGCCCGGACATAGGTCGCGGCGTATCCCCCTCTCCTCCTGTGTCCCCGTTTTTCGTGAGCAGGGCTGTTGCCGGACCGCAAAGTTGACACCGCCTGTGCTATCACGATTTGAGACCCGAGCGCGGTCGAAGCGGCGAATATTGGCCAAAACTGCACGGCGCGTCCTAGAAACGCAATGGCAGGCCGGGACCGGGCTTCTCCCTGAATTCGTTGGGATCGAACTTGTCCGAAGTGCCTGTCGGCTTCCAGCCGAGCACTTCCTTGGCGTGCGAGGTATCGCGCCAGCGGGTGCTGTTTTCCGAGATCGCATCGAAGATGTCGTACTTGAGCGACATCGGCGCCGACAGGCACTTGTCGATCATCTGGACCGCGTCCACATGATCGAGATACCCGGGGAAGTGACGGATGAGCTTTGGACGGTTCGTATCGAGGACCGCACCAAGCCGGATCACGAGGACAGACATCCCATGCTCGTCGGAGTACCAGCGGCCACAAGCTTCGCCGTATAGCTTGCCGACGGCGTAAGGGCTGTCAGGCCTGGGTGCGTCGCGGTAATCCAGCAGCTTCCAGCGCTGTTTGATCTTGTCGTATTCGCCGCGGGCGAGCGCGCCGTACGGAGACCCTTCGTACCATTCCCAGCCGCACATCGTGCTGCCGCTGCTCATAAAGACGACCCGTTTGACGCCGGCTTCATGGGCGGCTTTGAACACGTTCAACGTCCCATGGACGGTCACTCGCATCGTCTCGTCCCAGTTCTGGATGTCCTTCGTGTATGCCGAAAGGTGGAGAACGGTTTCCACGCCTTTAAACGCAGGGCGGATCGCGTCGAATTCAGCGATGTCGGCCTGCAAGCATGGGACACCGGCGACTGGACGGCGGTTGAGCGCGCTGAACTCGTATTTGCCGGAAAGGTGCTTGAGGACGAGGCCGCCGATCAGACCACTGGCGCCGGTGACCAGGACCTTTGGCTCTGGCATGGATTTAACCTCCCAGTCGTCCGCCCTCAAGCGGCGTTCGGCCTCACCCGCGTCCGCCCGAGGCGGACTCCACCCTCTCTCCCCTCATCCGGTCTCCGACCAGATCCCTCGCTTCCGCTCGGGACAAGCTCTTCTCCCCTTCGGGGCGAAGGGAGCGCGAGCGAGAGCGCCGGAAGCTAACCGCCTTTGACGGTCGGGAGCATCGCGGCGATGTGGTCTGGACCCGTCCCGCAACAACCTCCGACGATATCGGCGCCGATATTGACCCACGCCTTTGCCTTTTCGGCAAGCTCGGCAGGGGAGATTCCCAGGGTGTTGATCCCTTCCGCGACGGTCTTGCCCCGCAACGGCGCGAGAGGTATGTATCCAACGTTCGGATAGCATCCGACGGGTATGTCAAAAGCCCTGCGCAAATTGGGGATCGTGGCGGTCACGTTGTCGGGGGAAGAACACATCAGCAGCACCGCTTTGACCGGGCGATCCTTGAGGGCTTTGGCGAGGTCTTCGACCTTCTCGCCGAACTGCATCGTCCCTTCGGGCGTGACGTGGCGAATTCCAATGAACACTGGCAGCTTGGTCGTGGCACATCCTTCGGCTGCGACGACGCAATCCTCGATGTGGCCAACGTATTCCGCGAGCAGGCAATCGACACCGGTCTCCTTCAGCACGCGCGCCTGCTCGGCGAAGAGGTCGTAAATCCGGGTTTCGCCAAGAAAAGTTGAGTCCGAAATGGACCAGTCCGGCTTCTTCGCGCAGGGCGGTGCGATTCCACCGGCAACGTAGCCGTTCGGGTTGGATTCGTCCCGGGCCTCGACCGCGAGCTTTCCGGCGGCGCGGCAGTACTCCTCCCACCGATCCGCCAAGCCCGCGGATTCGAGGCGGAGCCGATTAGTCCAGAAGGAGTTGCTGGTCACGATGTCGGCGCCGACGCGGAAGTAGTCCTCGTGCACCTGGCGAACGATTTCCGGCGCTTCAAGGTTGGCGGTGGCCGACCACGCACCGAGCCATTCCGGGGTGGACCCTTTCAGCACGTCCACCCCACGCCGTTGGAGCTCCGACCCGGTCGCGCCGTCGAGCAGGAGGCGTTCGCCTCGCAGAAGCCGTTCGACGATCGAGACCCTCGGCATGCGTACGCCTCTCTACCTACCTAGATTCCCAGAACCAGCTTGAGACCGTGCTCCGCACGCTCAAGCATGCTTTCCGGGAGCGACGAAATGTGCTCGGTGATCCTGGACCTGTCGATCGTAGCTATCTGCGACACATTGATCACCGAATCCCTTGACAGCCGTGAAACCTGCTTCTTTAGTAAGACGTTCCCAGGCGCTTCCGCCAACCGCAGGTTGGAAGTAATGCTCAGCACAACGACTGTGCGGATCTCGCTTTCGTTGAATGCATCGCTCTGAATGATCACGACGGGTCGCCGGTAGCCCGGCTCAGATCCCGTCGGCGACGGCAAATATGCCCACCACACGTCTCCGCGACGCACTACCAGGCCTCGTCGGGCAAGACTTCCAACTGAGCTCGAAACAGGGCCGGATCTATGTGCGAATCTTCGACGGAATAGACCCGGTCGAGCGCTTCACGGATCCGCGTGGCGCTGTGCACGTCCAGATAGGCTTTGACTGCGCGCGTGTAAAGTTCGCTCCTCGATAACCGGAGTTTCCGTGCGAGGTCTTCCGCTTCTTCGAACACAAGGTCGGGTATGGAAATAGCCGTCTTCATATGGATAGTATAACCGGGGTTATACCAGACGTCGTCAATCCCCTGATGGCATCTCATCGGCGCCCGTCCGTGTTGGCTGCGCCCGGCTACTACCCGGTAACCGCGCCTTTGGCGGCAGGCTGCACCAATTTGACGTACTTGGCCAGAAAACCGTTGGTGTAGTGCGGCTTCGGCGGTTTCCAGGACTTCAGTCGCTGGGCGATCTGCTCTTTCGTCAGCCGTACATTCAGCTCGAACTTGTTGAGGTTCATTTCGATTACATCGCCGTCGCGCACCGCGG